>NZ_JAAXOY010000175.1 GCF_012396155.1 Cellulomonas septica
CGCAACGCGCGCGCCCGGGCCCGCTTGGCCCGGTACTGCGCCATGTCGGCCTGCCGGAAGAGGTGCCGCGCGGACGTCGCACCGGTCACGGCCGTCGTCGCGATGCCGTAGGAGATCGCCGCGCCGTGCGGCAGCGGGAACTCGGCCACGGTCGCCGCGACGACCTCGGCGACCTCCACGCGCCGCCGCCCGACCGTCACGAGGCAGAACTCGTCGCCACCGATGCGTGCCGCTGTCGTGCCGGGCAGCGCGTCGGACGCGCGCCGCAGGACGTCCGCGACCGAGCGGAGCAGGTCGTCGCCGGTGTCGTGGCCGAGCTCGTCGTTCACGCGCTTGAGGCCGTCGACGTCGCACATGACGATGCACGTCTCGAGGCCCGACTCCAGGGCGGACTCCGCCGCGGAGTCGGCGACGCGGCGGTTCGACAGGCCCGTCAACGGGTCGTCGGCGACGAGGTGCCGCACCTGGCCCTCGAGGTCGACGCGCGCGATCGCCCCGCCCAGCAGCGCCCCGAGCACCTCGGCACGGGCCAGGTCGTCGACGCCGAACAGCGGCGACCCGAGCTCGCGCATCGCGTACAGCTGGCCCCAGACGGCGCCGTTGACCACGACGGGCGAGGCGAGCGCCGACGCGCCGTCGATCTCGCGCAGCGTCTGCACCTCGACCGCGTCACCGGCTCCGTCGTCGGAGCCCGTCACGGGCCGGCCGGCGACGTCCACGGCGTGCGCGACCCAGCTGACGCGGTCACGGATGAGCCGCCGCAGCGCGGGGCGGTCGTCGGCGCGGTACGACGCGCGCACGCGCCACACGATGCGCGGGTCCGCGGGCTCCGGCACGACGCGAACGACACGCGCGGTGTCCTGCTCGATGCGCAGCACCGCGAAGGAGCTCGCGCCCAGCATGTCGACGCCCGCGGTCGCGGCGACCTCGACGACGTCGTCGAGCGTGCGGCAGCGGTCCAGCCGGTGCGCGGCGGTCGCCAGGCCCCGGACGCCGACGAGCGCCGCAGCAGACCGATGGTCCCTGCGGGTCCCCTCGGCGGTCCCCCGGCGCGTCACGCGCCCATCATCGTCCCTCGGACACCTGTCCGAACAGTTGAGGGCATGAGAGGTCCATGAGATCACCCCGCCGCCGCGTCGGATCGGCCCGCCGGCGGGTCCGGTGCAGCACCAATTGCCCCGATCGTGCTGAGCCGAACGGGTGAGGCGGACGCGACGCGCGCCGGCGCACCGCCCGCCCGGAGCCGAAACCATTCGCCGGCTTGTCGGTGCTCGTCCGGCACGGCGACCCTGACGCCACCCTGCCCCTGGCGACCGCACGACCCGGCGAGCCGCCGGCAGGAGGCGCCCCGCGGCGACGACGCCGCACGTCGGAAGGAGTCCCGCCATGTCCACCGTCACCGCCCTGCGACGCAGAGCCCTCGTGGTCGCCGCGATCGCCGGGCTCGCCGCCGCGACGCTCGTCGCGCTGCCGGCGTCGCGCGCCGAGGCCCACGGCGGCCTCACCTACCCGCAGACGCGCACGTACGCGTGCTACCTCGACGGGCTCGCGGGCGGGCAGGCCGCCGGTCAGGCGGGCAACATGCTGCCGACCAACCCGATCTGCCAGCAGGCGCTCGCGGCCAGCAGCTACCCGTTCTACAACTGGTACGGCAACCTGCTGGGCACGATCGCGGGGCAGCACCAGACGATCGCCGACGGCAAGCTCTGCGCCCCCGACCCGAAGTTCGCGGCGTTCAACACGCCGAGCACCCAGTGGCCCACGACGAAGCTGCAGTCGGGCGGGCGGATCACCTTCCAGTACGCGGCGACGGTGCCGCACCCCGGCTGGTGGACGCAGTGGATCACCAAGGACGGCTGGGACCCGAGCCAGCCGATCGGCTGGGACGACCTCGAGCCCGCGCCGTTCGACCGCGTGCTCAACCCGCCGACGCGCTCGGGCGGCCCGACGGGCCCCGAGTACTACTGGACCGCGCAGCTGCCGCAGAAGACGGGCCGGCACGTGATCCTGTCGATCTGGGAGCGCACCGACAGCCCGGAGTCGTTCTACAACTGCTCCGACGTGGTCTTCGACGGCGGCGGCACCACCGACCCCGGGGACCCCGGCGACCCGGGCGACCCCGGTGACCCGGTCGACACGACGGCGCCGACCGCACCCGGCACCCCGACCGCCGCGGCCGTCGACGGGACCACCGCGTCCCTGACCTGGGCGGCGTCGACCGACGCGGTCGGCGTCACGGGCTACACCGTGCACGACGCCGCGACGGGTGCCGTGCTCGCGCGGCCGACGTCCCCCGCGACGACCCTCTCCGGCCTCACCCCCGGCACGTCGTACTCGGTGTACGTGACCGCGACCGACGCCGCGGGCAACGTGTCCGCACGGTCGTCGACGCTCACGTTCAGCTCGGGGACGGTCCCCGTCGGGTCGTGCTCGGTGAAGTTCGACGTGTCCAACGCCTGGTCCGGCGGGTTCGTCGGCAACGTCACCATCTCGAACGAGTCGATGACGCCCGTGAACGGCTGGCAGCTGACCTGGACCTTCACGAAGGGCGAGAAGGTCACGCAGGCCTGGAACGGCACGGCCACGCAGTCCGGGGCCGTCTTCACCGCACGCAGCGCCGCGTGGAACGGGACGATCCCGCACCACGGCGCGGTCACGTTCGGGTTCATGGGGTCGAGCAGCGGTGCGCCGGGTCAGCCGACCGGGGTCGCGCTCAACGGGCTGCCCTGCGCGCTCGCCTGACGGGCACCTCGCCACGGGTCACGAGGGTCCGGTCGCCACGGCGGCCGGGCCCTCGGCCGTGCGGGGCGGGCAGGGGTCAGGCGCTCGCCGTGATCGCGCCGACGACGCGGACCTTCACGGCGACACCGTCGACGGCCGGGGGCAGCGGGGTGGACCGCCCGCGCGCGGACACGTTCACCTGGAGCAGGTACCCGTCACCGTCCGGTGTGATCCCGATCCCCCGCACGTCTGGTCGCCCGGCGAGGTCGGCGCGCAATCGTTCCTTGGCTGCACGCGCCTGCTCGAGATCCGCCATGCTGCACCGCTTCCCGCCGGCCCACGCCGACGTCGGGCGGCTCGCCGGGCAGGGTCAGGTGGCGAGCGTCGCACCGAGGGCGTCGAGCACAGCATCGATCGGGTTGAGATAGGTCAGCCCGGACCCATTCTCGCCTCCCGTCTCCGAACCCGCAAAGAGCAAGCCCAGGGCGACGCCGTCCTCGCGGTACACGAGCGACCCCGAGTCGCCGCCGCGCGAGAACGCCGACGGACCCGTCGACTCGACCTCGATCTGCCCGTCGAACGCGATCTCGCCGAGCTCCTCGCCGTAGCCGACCACGACGTCGTCGAGCTCGATCGCGGTGACCTTGCCGTGCGTGACGGACGTGGTCCGGCCGATCTTCGCGACCTCCTCGTTGCCGACCGCCGGTGCGGTCGTCGTGACGAGCCCCACCGGGTAGTGCAGGTCGACCTCGGGGTCGTCGAGCAGCGCGACGGCGCAGTCGACGGTCGCGCGTCCGTGCGGCTCGAGCTCGACGCGGCCCGCGAGCTCGCCGACCTTGTCGCGCGAGGTGCGGCCGCCGTCGGCCGGTCCGGGCTGAAGGATCGGGTCGCCCATGCGTGCCGAGGGCGTGCCCGACAGCACGTGGTAGTTCGACAGCGCGTGCATGCGGCCGTCGACCACGACGAACGCCCCGAGGGTCCCTGCCGACACCTTGGCGTGCGCGATCGAGACCCCGGGCCGCAGCGGCCGCACGCGACCGGTCTCGCCGAGCGAGCGGGCCGTCACGACGGGCGGGCGCGGCGTGACCGACGGACCACTGCCGGGTCCCGCGAGCGTGCGGATCCGTCCGGTACGCCGCACGTCGGCGGCCGGCCCGACCTGCTCCGCGACCTTGCGCGCGATGCTCCGCACCGCCGGGACGCCCAGGCGGTAGCGCACCGCGACGCCGTACCCGCCGTCGGCCAGCGGTGCGAGCCCCAGCGCGAGCGGCACGGTCGCGGCGTGCATGTCCTGCACCTGCACGCGTCGCTGCGCGAGCTCCCGCACGTAGTCGCCGACCTGCGCCTTGACCTCGCGCGCCTCGCGCTCGTCCATCGATCCCATCGACCCCCCTGCCGATCGCCGCCCGGTGGTGTCCCGGTGCTTGGCGGCAAGTCTGCCGCCTCGCACCGACACCTGCCGGGCGACGTCCGCGGTCAGCCGCGCGGGGGGAAGACGCCCTGGAGCGCGATGATGAAGGTGAGCACCAGGTACGGCGGCAGGTTGTCGTGCGGCAGGCCGCCGCCGGTCACGGACAGCGCTCCGGGGTTCATGGTCAGCGCACCGGGCCCGCTCCCGTAGAGGTCCTCCGTGAGCCGGCCGATGCGGCTCGTCGCCCATGCGGCACCCGACGGGTTGCCGGTCGTGCCGCGGGTGCCGTCGGGGAGGGTCGCGACGGGGTGGCCGTGCACGGGCATCTCGGACTCGAGCAGCGTGACGGTCTGCGACCCGAGCTGCTCGCCGAGCGCGACGTCCTGCAGCCCGGGGCCCTGACCGTGGTGCACGGGGCTGCGTCCCTGCAGGTCGGGCAGTCCGAACGTGCTCCTGCCGTCGCCGCCGTACGTGGTGCCCAGCAGCGAGAACAGGGCGGTGTTCTGCGAGATGGGCATGAGCTGCCCGTTGCACAGGGCCCACCCCTTGGGGGCGAAGTTCCCGGCGAACATGCGGATCTCGGCGACGAACGGATCAGCCATGGGTCAGTCCCTGCTGGGGAAGATGCCGACCAGCGCGATGACGGCCTGGAGGGCGGCGTACGGGGGCATGTTGGGGTGCGGCTGCGAGCCGCCGACGTGCGCGACGAGCCCGTCCGCCATGACGGCCTGGGGCGTCGGCCCGTAGTGCGGCGCGTCGGTCACGGCCCAGCGGGCACCGCCCGGGAGCGGACGGTCGGCGGCGGACGCGGCGTGCACCGCGTGCGTGTGCGGGGGCAGCTCGCTCACGGTCAGCGTGTGCGTCTCCGCGCCGGCCGCCTGGCCGAGGACGAAGCCGGGGGCGACGTGCACCGGGACGCGTCCGCGCAGGTCCGGCAGCGCGAAGGTCGTCTGCCCGTTGCCGCCGTACGTCGTGCCGAGCAGCGAGAACAGCGCCTGGTTCTGGTTGATCGGCAGCATCTGGCCGTTGCACTGCGCCCAGCCGCGGGGCGGGTAGCCGAACGCCGTCAGGCGGATCTCGGCGAGGAAGGGTTCCGACATGGTGTGTCCTCACGCCTGCTGGGGGTAGAGGCCGTAGAGCGAGATGATGAACGACACCGCGAGCACCGGGTGCCGGTTCTCGTGCGGCTGCGAGCCGCCCGCCGGACCGACCACGTCGGCCGCGAGCGCGGTGCTCGGGGCGACCGACGGCGCCACGAACGCGGGTGCCGTCGACGCCGCCCACACCGCCCCCGCGGGCGACGTCCCGGTCGCGGCGGCGACCGACGCCTGCGGCCGGTGCGTGTGCTGCGGGATCTGCTGCGACGACAGCGTGACCGTCTCGACCCCGCCGGTCTCGCCGAGCGTGTACGTCGTCGTCGAGCGCGGTCCGCGGCCCATGTGCAGCGGCGAGCGGCCGCGCAGGTCGGGCAGCGCGAAGGTGTTCTGCCCGTCGCCGCCGTACGTCGTGCCGAGCAGGGTGAACAGCGTGTCGTTCTCGGAGATCGGCACGAGGCTGCCGTCGCAGAACGCCCAGCCCACGGGGGCGAAGTTCCCGGCGAACATGCGGATCTCGCCGATGTACGGCTGTGACATCAGGCCTCCGTCCCGGCGTCGTCGGCGGGGCCGCGCGTGCCGTCGGTCGTCGGGTGGGTCGG
>NZ_JAAXOY010000176.1 GCF_012396155.1 Cellulomonas septica
GGGGTCTGCGCGGGCCGCGCGGAGCGGCGCGGCACGACGCGCGTGGACGGGAGCAGACGCGCAACGGGCCGGCCGGACGCGGTGTGCGTCGCAGCCGGCCCGTCTGCCGGTCGTCGTCGGGTCAGGGCTCGATCGGCGTGAGGACGAAGACCGGGATCAGGCGGTCCGTCTTCGTCTGGTAGCTGTCGTACGCGGGCCAGACCGCGGTCGCGCGCGCCCACCACTCGTCGCGCTCGGCGCCCGTCGCCTCGTGCGCCTCGTAGTCGCGCTTCACGGCGCCGTCCTGCAGCTCGACGTGGGGGTGCGCGACGAGGTTGTGGTACCAGGCGGGGTTCTCCGGCGTGCCGCCCTTCGACGCGACGACCGCGTACCGGCCCTCGTGCTCGACGCGCATGAGCGCGTTCTTGCGGAGCTTGCCGCTCGTCGCCCCGACGGAGGTCAGGACGATGACGGGCTTGCCCTGCAGGGTGTTCCCCTCGCGGCCGTCGGTGGCCTCGAAGAGCTCGGCCTGCTTGCGGGCCCACTCGGACGTGCTGGGTGCGTACTCACCGGTCAGAGGCATGTCGGTCGCAACCTTCGGTCTCGTGGCGTCATTCCCGCCGCGCACGCCGGGCGGAGGGGTCAGTGCTTCTTCTGCTGGTCGAGGAAGTCCTTGGCCTTCTCGACGACCTCGTCGACCTTCGCGTCCGTGCCGTCGTCCGTGCGCGACTTCACGACTCCGGCGGCGCGGTCGAGCGCGTCCTTCGCCTGCTCCTCGTGGCCCTGCAGGGCGCCCTTCGCCTTGCTGACCAGGTCGTCGATGCCCATGTCGTCTCCTGCGGCTCGTGGGGGTCGCCGGACGGCCCCGGCATCCGCCAGTCTGCGGGCCGCTCGGCGGACCCGCCTGTCGGGAGACGTGGTGGGCGCGGGCGCCGGTGTCTAGCCTGGGTGTCGAGGTGAGCGACGATGCACGCTGAGGTGGGTGACACGGTGGTCGTCCACGGCCGGACGGTCGGGACGACGGATCGCCGCGGGACGGTCGTGGAGGCGCGCGGCTCCGACGGGCCGTACCTGGTGAAGTTCGACGACGGGCACGAGAGCCTCGTCTTCCCCGGGCCTGACGTGTCGGTGGAGGCACGGGCCTGAGTCCGCGGCCGACGGCCGGCCGGCGCCCCTACGCTGACGCGCATGGGTGAGCGGTCGGGCGTGGACGGCCAGGACGACGGGTACCGCATGACGGGGTTCGTCGTGCGGGACCACCGGGTGCGCGTCCCGGTCGACCGCGCGGACCCCGCGCGGTTCGGGGACATCGAGGTGTTCGCGCGCGAGGTCGTCGACCCGCGTCGTGCCTCGGACGACCTGCCCCTGCTGCTGTTCCTGCAGGGCGGACCCGGCGGGATGGGCCCGCGGCCCACGCAGGGCGGCTGGCTCGCGCAGGCGCTCGAGAAGCACCGCGTCGTGCTGCTGGACCAGCGCGGGACGGGCCGGTCGTCGCGCGTCGACGCCCGAACGGTCGAGCGGATGACCGCGTCCGGTGCCGACGCCGCGACCGTCGCCGACTACCTCGCGTGCTTCCGCGGCGACGCGATCGTGGCCGACGCCGAGCACCTGCGCGCGACCGTCTTCGGCGGGCGGCGGTGGGCGACGCTCGGGCAGTCGTACGGCGGGTTCCTCACCATGACGTACCTGTCGCGGCACCCCGAGGCGCTGACCCGCTGCTACGTGACGGGCGGCCTGCCGCCGCTGACGGTCGACGCCGAGACGGTCTACCGGCACACGTTAGACCGGCAGGAGGCGCGCAACCGCGAGCTCGCGCGGCAGCACCCCGACGACGTGGCGCTGCTCGGCGCGCTCGCGGACCGGGCCGCCGCCGGGGACGTCGTGCTGCCGGGCGGCGACGTGCTCACGGTCGAGCGGTTGCAGACGCTCGGCATGTCGCTCGGGATGAGCACGGGGATCAGCGGCCTGCACTGGCTGCTCGACACGGCGCTCGACGACGCGACGGGCGAGCCGTCGGTGCCGTTCCTCGCCGAGGTCGCGGCGCGCACCGGCTTCGAGACGAACCCGCTGTACGCGGTGCTGCAGGAGGTCATCTACCACCAGGGCGAGCGCGCGGGCGGGTGGGCGGCGGCCGCGGAGCACGACCGGCGACCGGCATTCGCGTCGGACGCCCGCCCGCTGCTGCTCACCGGCGAGGCGATGTACCCCTGGATGTACGCGCAGCAGGCGGCGCTGCGCCCGTTCGAGGCGGCCGCGCACCTGCTCGCCGAGCGGACCGACTGGCCGGAGCTGTACGACCTCGACCGGCTCGCGTCGAACGACGTGCCCGTCGCGGCCGTGCAGTACTACGACGACCCGTACGTCGACCTCGACCTGGCGCTGCGCACCGCCGACGCTGTCGGGAACGTGCAGGTGTGGATCACGAACGAGCACCTGCACGACGGGCTGCGCGTCGCGGGCGACACGATCCTGCCGCGCCTCGTCGACCTGGTGGACGGCGTCTGGTCGGTCACGGGCCGCTGAGCGACGCATCCGGCCTGATGCCGGGGCGTCGACTCAGCGCCGGTGGGCGGTCCCGACGTCGACGCGCGTCACCGGTCCTCCATGAGGTCGAGCGGCGCGGCACTGCCGTCGAGCGTGACGCCCGGCCGCAGCGCGGTGTCGTCGGACGACGCGGTCCGCGGCGTCCAGCCGAGGTGGGGGGCGACGGAGGTCGCGACGTTCTCGAGGATGCGGCGGCTCATGGCGTGCGACGCGTTCGCGGGCAGGACCACGTCGAGCCCGGTGGCCTCGCGCAGCGCGACGTCGGCTCGGAGGCTCTCGACGACCGCGTCGGCCGGGCCGTGGTGGGTCGGCGAGAAGACGCCGAAGCCGGTGCCGGGGTGGGGGCGCCCGCGCGAGTCGAAACGACCCGCGTACCAGGCGACGTACTCCGCGAAGAGGTCGTCGTCGGCGGGCGTGACGCTCGGCAGCACGATGCGGCCCGCGACCACGCGGGGTGTTCGGCCGGGTACGTCGAACGCGTCCTTGTAGGCGAGGATCTGGTCGCGTTGACCTTCCTCGAAGGAGCGCCCGTCGTCCTCGGTGTTGAGGGTCGAGACGAGCAGGTCCATGCCCTGCTCCGCGGTCCGGACGGCCGTGGCGCGCGATCCCGGGCCGTACCAGACGCGGTCGGCGAGGCCCGGGCTGTGCGGCGTGACGGTCAGCGGCGTGCCGGGTTCGGCGATCGGGAAGCCCGACGACGGTGCGACGGCCACGGGCTCGCCGCGCAGCGCGGCCCGCAGACGGGCGATCCGGTCCTGCGACTCGTCGTCGAACGACCGCTCGCCGGCGCCGTACACGCCGTCGAGGATCGCGGCGGCCGGCTTGATCCCGCCCGCGACGCCGAGCTCGAGCCGCCCGCCCGACAGCAGGTCGACGGTCGCGGCGTCCTCCGCGACGGACACCGGGTCCGCATACCGCATCGGCAGGACGGCCGTGCCGAACCGCAGGCGGGTGGTGCGCTCGGCGATCGCCGAGAACAGGGGGAACGGCGAGGACAGGAACCGTTCGAGGTGCCGGACGCGCACCCAGCCGACGTCGTAGCCGAGCTCCTCGGCGAACCGGAACAGGTCGACCGCGTCGCGCAGCGACCTGCCGGCGTCGGCGGGGTCGTCGTAGGGGACGAACGTGAGGAACGAGAGCTCGAGGCGCGGCGTCACGTGCGCACGCTACGACGCGCGGCTCGTGGTCGGAGGGCGGCGGCCCACGCGTCCCACCGGTCGGGCGGTGTCAGCCCCACCAGCGCCACCAGCGCGGTCCCGCGGGAACGCCCTCCGAGCGCGGCCGCGGCGCTGCATCGTCGGACATCGGGAGGGGTCCCGCGGGAACACCCGGCGGGTGCGGCCTCGGACCCGCGTCGTCGGGCGTCGGCACCTCGTCGTCGTGCGTGTCGGTCGCCGCGCCACGCGTCGTGTCGGCCGGTGGGCGTGCGGCGTCGCGCGGCAGGTCACCGCGCACCGGCCACGTCTCGCGCTCGCGTGCGTCCTCGCCCTGCGCCGGTGCCGTCTCCATGTCGGCCAGCGTGGAGGGGATCGGGACGGGTGGCCAGCGGAATCGTCGTCGACCACCCGCCCGGCGTCGCTAGACACGCGTCGTCGTGCGCTCCGTGTACGCCTCGCGGACGGTGGCCTCGGCGGCCTTGCCGTACATGCAGTAGTCGTCGTTCGTCGCGGCGTCGGCCTCGTCGTACAGGGACGCGGGCCAGTCCCACAGCATGAAGCCCTGGACCCACGGGCGGCGGGCGCTCGCGGTGAAGGCGGCCTCGTACCAGTCGACCTGCGCCTCCTGCGACGGTGCCCCGCGCAGCGACCAGTCGTTCGGGAGCGCGGGCGACCCCTCGCGGCTGGGGCAGCCGGCCTCCATGAAGAAGAACGGCTTGCCCCACCGCTCGACGACGGGCTCGATGCGGTCGAGCTGGTTCTCCCAGTCGTCGACGGGGTAGTAGCCGGAGGACGAGATCACGTCGACGGCGTCCCACCAGGTGACGCGGTCCTCCTGGTACTTGTCGCAGTTGTAGGTGACGAGGCCGTCGTACACCTCGCGGACAGACGCGATCAGCGCGCGCCACTCGTCCGCCCGGCGGTCCGTCTGGACCATCTCGCAGCCGACGCAGAGCATCTCGACGCCCTCCTCGGCGGCGATCCGCGCGTGGTGGACGACGTAGGCGGTGTACGACGCGAACCACTCGGACCACGTCGGCTCGCACGGCACGTCGTGGTCGAAGAAGTTGATGTGCGCGCGCCAGGTGCCGTCCGCGACGTTGACGACGGGCTTGAGGACGACGCGCAGCCCGCGGGCCTTGGCGGCGCGGACCGCCCACCGGATCTCGTCGTCGGTGACCGTGGGCGGCTCGGTCCAGCGGATGTCGACCGACTGCGCGGTGTCCTGGTAGGCGGCGAACGTGACGGCGGTCCAGGTGACGCCGAGGCGCTCGACCATGAGGTCCATCGATCGCTCAGCCGCCGGGCCGTCCCAGGTGCCGCGGACGCCGGTCCAGCCCCACGTCATGCCGGCGACGTACCCGCCGGGGATCTGCTCGCTCACGTCGCCTCCTGTCCGACGCCGCTCCGTCGCAACGTCCCGGACAGCGTAGACGACTTATTCAGTCGACTGAACTTAGTGGTCCATGCGTCGGAGGAGCACCGTTACGCGTCGTCGTCAGCGACGAGCGCGCGCGCCCGCTCGAGCACCGCGTCGAGCATCGCGGGCGTGAGCCGGCCCGTGAAGGTGTTCTGCTGGCTCACGTGGAAGCAGCCGAGGAGCGTCAGCGTGGTCCGCCCGCGTCCGGCGTCCGGGCGTCGCAGCCGCACCTCGACGCCGTGCCCGAAGGCCGGTCGCGGACGCGGCACGTCCCACCCCTGCTCGGCCAGCGTCGTCAGCACCGCCTGCCACCCGAACCCGCCCAGCACGACCATCACGGCCGCGTCGACGAGCTCGACCTCGCGCGCCAGGTACGGCCCGCACGTCCGGCGCTCGCCGGGGGTCGGTGCGTTCGCGGGAGGCGCGCACCGCACGGGGGCCGTCACGCGGATCCCCGTGAGCGTCAGGCCGTCGTCGGCGCGCGTCGACAGCGCCTGCGACGCGAACCCCGTCCGGTGCATCGACGCGAACAGGAAGTCGCCCGACCGGTCGCCCGTGAACATCCGGCCCGTGCGGTTGGCACCGTGCGCGGCGGGCGCCAGGCCCACGACGAGCACGCCCGCCTGAGGGTCGCCGAAGCCCGGGACCGGTCGCGCCCAGTACGTCTCGTCGCGGAAGGCGGCGCGCTTGACCTCGGCGACCTCCTCGCGCCACGCGACGAGCCG
>NZ_JAAXOY010000177.1 GCF_012396155.1 Cellulomonas septica
CCCGGGCCGTGCCAGGGCGGGCTGCCTCGACGCACGGACGACCGAGCGCCCGGGACCTGGTCGGGGTCCCGGGCGCTCGTGCCGTCGCAGGAGGAGCTGCGGCGGCGTGACCGGCGGAGGGGTGCCGGCCGGTGGGTCGGTCAGTCGAGCATCGCGACGACCTGCTCGGCCTGGTGCGTCAGCGCGACGCGGGCGTCGTCGGAGACCGTCGAGACCCGCGAGCGCGGCGTGAGCGCCGTGACGAACGCCTCGAGCGACTTCACGGCGACCTTCTCGTTGCCGTGGTCGGCGGCCACGTCGGCCGTCTTGACGGCGGCGAGCAGCACGGCGGCGACGGGTCCGCGGATCTCGCGGGCGTCGATCCGTGCCTTCACGGCGGACTCCAGGGCGTCGACGCTGCCGGGCGCCCAGAAGTCCGCGACGGGCACCTGGGTGTAGTCGGTGTCCGACGCGAGGTAGAAGCCGGGGTACGACGGCTGGTTGTACGTCGTCTGCTGGCGCGCGACCTCGGCGCGGTACTGCGGGTCGTGCATGAGGGTCGCGAGCTTGTGGCTCGTCACCTCGGTGGAGACGAACAGCCGGATCGCGGACGAGTCGGCGGTGCGGACCAGGAGCTCCTCGCGCCAGTCGCCGAGGACGTCGGCGACGAGCGACGGGTTGCCCTTGGTGCCGTTGTTGGCACGCGTGCCGGTCGCGGTGAGCAGGCGGCCGCGGGTCCAGTCGTCGATCGTGACGTCCTGGTCGCCCGAGCCGTTGACGATCTGCGTGGTGCCGTCCGCGGCCCACCGGATCGACTGGTTGGTCCCCGGGATCGGGCCGGGCGTGACGACGCCGGACGCCGAGTACAGGCCGAGCGAGTTCGTGCCGCCGGGCAGGGACGCCCACGCCTCGAGCCCGCGGGTCCCGGGGAGCACGTCGCCGATCATCGAGCGGCCGGTGTCGCGGCCGGAGTAGACGCCGAACAGGACCTCGCCGGTCGCGGCGTCGCGCATCGCCATGCCGTACGGCGCGAACGTCGCGCCCTCGTGCGCGGTGAAGATCTCCAGGCCGGGGCGGTCCGGGTCGATGTCGGTCACGTGCATCGCGTCGCCGTGGCCCAGGCGGACGTCCGCTCCCGGGTCGGCGCTGCCCGCGGGCAGCGTGTCGAACGACGAGTAGAGCAGCGAGCCGTCGTCGTCGATCGTCGCGGACCCGTACACGAGCTCCTGACGGCCGTCGGCGTCGACGTCGGCGACGGACAGCGAGTGGAAGCCCTGCGTGGTGATCGTGCCGAACTCGGGGTCCGTGCCGTCGCGCCCGTGCGGGCCGTCGTTGAACGGGTTCGTCAGCGGCACGTGCCCGGAGTCGACGTACCACCGCTCCTGCAGCTTCTTGCCGTCCCAGTCGTAGGCGACGACGGTCGTGCGCGTGTAGTAGCCGCGCGCGAACACCGCCGACGGGGTCTTCCCGTCGAAGTAGCCGACGCCGGACAGGAACCGGTCGACGCGGTTGCCGGGCTCGATGCGGGCCATGGCGTAGTCGCCCCACAGCAGGCCGTCGTCGTCGCGACCGGGCTTGTAGTCGACCGTCTGGAGCTCCTTGCCGGTGTCGCCGGCGAAGACCGTGAGGTACTCGGGGCCGTCGACGACGAAGCCCTCGAAGTTCCGCAGCACGTTGCGCGCGCTGCGGCTCGGCGCGTAGACGTCCATGAAGTAGTCGGTGAGCGCGCGGGCGTCGGTGTCGGACAGCGGGTAGGTGTACTGCGGCGCGATGCCGAAGGCCTCCTCGAGCGTCGCGGGCCACTGCCCGGACGTGACCTCGGGCCGGTCGGCCCAGCCGCGGAACATCGCCACGACGTGCTCGTAGTAGCCCTGCTTGCTGAGCCGGTAGTCGGTCGTGTCGGTGACCCCGGCCTTGCGGTCGTCCTTCGGGATGCTGACGTACTTCTCCGACTTCACGGTGCCGTCGGCGCGGTACGTCGTGATCTTCGAGCCCGGCGCCGTCTTCATCATGAGCTCGGCCTTGCCGTCGCCGTCGAAGTCGTAGACGGGGAACTGCGTGTAGTGCGCGCCGGCGCGGATGTTCACGCCGAGGTCGATCCGCCAGAGCTGCGTGCCGTCGAGCTCGTACGCGTCGACGAAGACGTTGCCCGTGTACCCGACCTGGCTGACGTCCTTGGAGTTCGACGGGTCCCACTTGACGACGTACTCGTACGCGCCGTCGCCGTCGACGTCCGCGACGCTCATGTCGTTCGCGGAGTACGTGTACGCCTCGCCGACGGGCGTGACGCCGTCGGCGGGCTTGTTCAGCGGGAGGTCGACGGACGCCTGGGCCCACGGCGTGACGTCGGTTCCGTCGACCTCGACCCCGTCGACCTCGGCCGCGACGCGGTAGCGCGACCCGGCGGTCCCGGCGGCGTCGAGGTAGTTCGTCGAGTCGGAGACCGTGGCGATCTTCGTGCCGTCGCGGTACACGGCGAAGTCGGGGCCCGTCTGGCCGGTGGCGGTCGCACCCGTGACCTCGGGGGCGAGCAGCCGCCACGACAGGAAGACGCCCTGGCCGGTCGTCGCGGCGACGAGGCCGCGGTCGAGCCGCTCGAGCGTGAGGCGGTCGGGCCCGTCGTGCCTCCCACCCTGCCCACCCGTCGCAGGCACCCCGGGGGCGGCGACGGACGGCACGGCGAGGCAGCCGACGAGCAGGGCTGCGGTCCCGGTGGCTGCCGCGAGGCGGCCGTGGAGACGGGGAAGACTCATCCTTGAATCCTTTCAAAGCGCTAGGGCTCCCCGGACGGCAAGAGCGGCCGGGGCGCCTTTGCCCTCGGCCTGCCCGCGACCGTACCCCGGCGGTCCGTCCCGGTTGAACCCCCGACGGGCGATTCGACGGAAAGTGACGATGGGAGCGCCACCACCCTGCGGAAACCGCTGTCCACCGCGCATCCGCACGGCGTCGAGCCGTCGGAGGGCCCGTCCACGCGTGACCCGGCGCCTCGATCCAGGTGCGCGCCAGGTGCCCGTCGTGCACACATCCCGCACCCGGTACCCCGGAACCGCGCCGCGTGCCGTACGGTGGCCGTGTAGTCGCAGTTGTCATCACCGCCGCGGGGCGACCCCGGCACGACGTTCTCGAGATCCTCTCGGCAGCGGACGGACGACACACCGTGATTCACCGGTCCCGGACACCCGGGGTTGTCACGCAGCACACCGACAGAGAAGAGAGCATCATGCCCCTGGGCACCGTGAAGTGGTTCAACGCCGAGAAGGGCTTCGGCTTCATCGCCCCCGACGACGGCGGCCCCGACGTCTTCGCGCACTACTCGGCCATCGCGAGCAGCGGCTACCGCTCGCTCGAGGAGAACCAGAAGGTGCAGTTCGACGTCACGCAGGGCCCCAAGGGCCCGCAGGCCTCGAACATCACGCCGGCCTGATCCAGCGCCGTACCTGACCGGGCGCCCCAGCACCACCGTGCTGGGGCGCCCGCGTCGTACCCCGGGTCGTCGTCGTCCATCGCCGCCGCGCACCCGTCGCCCGCTCCACCAGCACGCGACCGGCCCCGCACGGGGCAGAGCAGCACGCGACCGGCCCCGCAGGGGCAGAGACGGACCACCGTGACCGAGATCCGCCCCGTCGGCCCCGCCGGCGCCCGCGCAGGCACCAGCACCGCCGAGCGCCCCCACCCCACCAGCAGCTTCACCGCGCTGACCCGCACCATCCAGGAGGCCGGGTACATGCGCCGCCGCTACGGCTTCTACGCCGCACGGCTCAGCGGCGCGGTCGTCGCCGTCGCCGGCCTCGTCGCGGGCGTCGTCCTGATCGGCGACTCCTGGTGGCAGGTCGCCCTCGCCGCCGTCGCGGCCGTGGTCTTCACGCAGATCGCGTTCCTCGGGCACGACGCCGCGCACAAGCAGATCTTCCGCTCCGGACGCGCCAACGACTGGGCCAGCCTCGTCCTCGCGGACCTCTTCGTGGGTCTGTCGTACGGCTGGTGGCAGCGCAAGCACACCCGGCACCACGCCAAGCCGAACCAGGTCGACGCCGACCCGGACATCGACCTGCCCGTGCTGTCGTTCACGCCCGCCGACGTCGAGAAGCGCCGCTCCCCGCTCGCCCGCTGGTTCCTCGCGCGGCAGGGCTGGTTCTTCTTCCCGCTGCTCCTGCTCGAAGGCCTCGACCTGCACGTCTCGAGCGTCAAGCGGCTCTTCCAGCCCGGCCCGCTGCAGCGCCGGTGGGTCGAGGCGCTGTTCCTCACGATCCGCCTCGGCGGCTGGCTCGCGCTCGTCCTCGCCGTGATGTCCCCCGGCAAGGCCGCCGTGTTCCTCGCCGTCCAGCTCGGGCTCTTCGGCCTCTACATGGGTGCGTCCTTCGCCCCCAACCACAAGGGCATGCCGCTGGTCCCCAAGGACGCCCGCATCGACTTCCTGCGCCGCCAGGTGCTCACCAGCCGCAACATCCACGGCGGGCGCTGGCTCGACGTCGTCATGGGCGGGCTCAACCACCAGGTCGAGCACCACCTGTTCCCGTCGATGCCGTCGATCAGCCTGCGCCGCGTCGCGCCGATCGTCCGCGAGTACTGCGCGACCCACCAGATCCCCTACACGCAGGTGTCGCTGGCCAGGTCGTACGCCATCGTCGTGCGCCACCTCAACACCGTCGGGCTGGCCGACCGTGACCCGTTCGTGTGCCCGATCGTGGCGGCCCACCGCGTCTGACCCGGTCTGTCCTCGTCTGACCGGGTGAGACCGTCCCAAGAAGGGCAGTGCCACGGAGGGCTCTCTCGCGTACCCTCTTCCCGTAGTCGCGTTGCCTCGCTTGTCACGCTCGCCGTCAGGATCCCTGCCGGTGTCGGACGACGACCACCGTGATCACCGGTCCCGGTCTGTCGGGGTTGTCAGTACCGCACGTGAGAAGAGAGAGAACATGCCTGTCGGCACCGTGAAGTGGTTCAACGCGGAGAAGGGCTTCGGCTTCATCGCCCCCGAGGACGGCGGACCCGACGTCTTCGCGCACTACTCGGCCATCCAGACGAGCGGCTACCGCTCGCTCGAGGAGAACCAGAAGGTGCAGTTCGACGTGACGCAGGGCCCCAAGGGCCCGCAGGCGTCGAACATCACGCCCCTCTGATCGTCTCCACGCAGACGCTCTGAGCACGAGGCCCCGGTCGCAGCAGCGGCCGGGGCCTCGTCGCGTCTACGAGTCGCGCCGGTCAGGTCAGGGCGACAGCGTCCCGTCGACGTACGACCACCGACCGCCCTCCCGCACGAACCGGCTCGTCTCGTGCAGCGCCCCGCGCACCCCGCCCTCGCGGTAGCGGGCCACGAACTCCACCACACCCGCGTCGTCGAACGGCCCGCCCGCCGACGTCGCGCGGATCTCCAGCGACCGCCACTCGACGTCGTCGTCGAGGACCAGGTGGTGCGGACGCGTCGACGCGTGCCACGACGCCCGCAGGTACGCCGCGTCGCCGACCGCGAACGCCGTGAACCGCGAGCGCATCAACGCCTCCGCGGTCGGTGCCGGGCGCCCGTCGAGGATCGGGCCGCAGCACTCCCCCAGCACCAGGCCGGTGCCGCACGGGCAGCGGGAGTCGTCGGACGGGCGCGTCGATCCGGTCATGCACCGGGGATATCACCCCGCGCGCCCGTTGTCCCCGTCGGGCCCGAGGGCTAGGACGGGAGGACCGGTCCGCGCACCGGAGCGACGGGCCGGTCGCCCCGCGGGTCACGCCCGGGGCCGACGAGACCGGGGGCGGTCCGCATGGCACGTCGACGACTCCTGACGGCCCTGGCGGCCGTCGTCCTGCTGCCCGCGGCGCTGGTCGCCGCACCGGCCGGGG
>NZ_JAAXOY010000178.1 GCF_012396155.1 Cellulomonas septica
CGGCGACCCGGCCGGGGCGGGCCGGGTCGCCGGACGGGTGCTCAGCTCGCGGCGATCTTGCCGGCGATCGAGGCGGTCATCTGGTCCCACAGCGCGGTGGGGTCGCCCTGCTGGTTGACGAGCGCGACCTCGGTGGCACCCCAGTCGGCCCAGACGGTGTCCATCGCGGGGATCGACGGCATCGGGACGCCGTCCTTGCCGACCTCCGCGAACCCGCCGACGATCGGGTCGTCGCCGATCTCGTCGAGCGCCGACTGCAGCGCCGGGGCGCGGCCGCCCGCCTCGTACATGGCGAGCTGGACGTCCTTGGTGCCGAGGTAGTTGACGACGAACTCGTTCGCGAGGAGCGCGTTCTTCGACTTCGCGGAGATGAAGAAGCCCTGCACGCCGACGAAGGGCTGCGACGGCTGGCCACCGGCGGACGGCACCTTCTCGATGCCGACGTTGATGCCGGCGCTCACGAAGTCGCCGACGTTCCACGGGCCGGTGATCATGTACGGCGCCTGGCCGTTGATGAACGCCTCCTTGGCGACGTCACCCGAGAGCGACGTGTTGAGGACGCCCTCGGCGCCGAGCTTGGCGACGTACGCGGCGAACGCGCGGCCGCCGTCGGAGTCCATCGCGAGCTGCGCGGCGTCGTACGCGCCGTCGGCGTCGGTGCCGAAGACGGGGGCGCCGAACGACGTCTGCAGCGGGTACATGTGGTACGGGTCGCCGGTCTTCTCGTCCTGCTGGATGAGGACCGAGTACTGCGTGCCGGCCGCCTTGGCCTGCGCGACGAGCTCGTCGAACGAGGCGGGCGTGGCGTCGGGGACGAGGTCCTTGTTCTTGACGAGCGCGATGTTCTCGACGGAGTACGGCAGGCCGTACAGCGTGCCGTCGTAGCTCATGGCCTGCGTGGAGACGGGGAGGAAGTCCTCCGCCTTGTCGCCGAGCTCGATCGGCGCGACCACGCCGTTCTGGACGAGCTTGCCGAGCCAGTCGTGCGCGCCGACGATCACGTCGGGGCCCTGCCCGGTCGGCGCCTGCGAGATGAAGTCGTCGCGGATGTCGCCGAAGTCCTTCTGGACCAGCTTGACGGTGACGCCCTTCTCCTTCTCGAAGGTGGTCGCCACCTCCTTCACCGGGCCGGACCGGGTGTCGTCCACCCAGACGGTCAGGGTGCCGGCGTTCGCCGCGGACGACTCGGACGCGTCGTCCGTCGTCTCGCCGGACGAGCCCGAGCACGCGGCGAGCGTCAGCGCGAGGCCGAGGGTCGCCGCGACGACAGGGATGCTCCGTCGCATCGTGTCTCTCCAAGGGGTGCAGAGGGAGTGCCCGCTCCGGCGGTGCTCCCACCGACGCTGGCCTGGTGCGACGGAAAGTTACGTCGTTGCACCGCGCGTTGCAAGTCGTTACGGTAACTTTCAGGCAACGGTTGCAGCGGCGTCACGAACGGGCTCGCCTCGACCACGAACAGCCCAGGACGAGGAGGTCCCGTGTCCCTTACGCTGCCACCCGTGCGCACCCGTCTGACGGACCTGGCCGAGCAGGCCGGCGTCAGCACGGCGACCGTGTCACGGGTACTCAACGGCAAGCACGGCGTGTCGGCCCAGGCACGGCAGGCCGTGCTGGCGGCCCTCGACGTGCTCGGCTACGAGCGCCCCGAGAAGCTGCGCACCCGCTCGGCCGGCCTCGTCGGCCTCGTCGTCCCCGAGCTGTCGAACCCCGTGTTCCCCGCGTTCGCGCAGGGCATCGAGACGATGCTCACCGAGCGCGGGTACACCGCGGTGCTGTGCACGCAGTCCCCCGGCGGCACCACCGAGGACCAGTACGTCGAGATGCTGCTCGAGCACGGCGTCGACGGCATCGTCTTCGTCTCCGGCCTGCATGCCGACACCACCGCGAGCAAGGAGCGGTACCACCGGCTGCGCAGCCGCGGGCTGCCCGTCGTGCTCGTCAACGGCTGGGCCGAGGGCGTCGACGCGCCGACCGTGTCGACCGACGACGCCGCCGCGCTCGACCTCGCGTTCCGCCACCTCACGTCGCTCGGGCACCGCAGCATCGGCCTCGCGATCGGCCCCGACCGCTTCGTGCCGGCGCGCCGCAAGCGCGAGGAGTTCGCGGTCAACCTGCAGCGGCACCTCGGCGTCGACGACCCCACCGGGCACGTCGTGTCGACGCTGTTCACCGTCGAGGGCGGCCAGGCCGCGGCGCTCGACCTCATCGACTCCGGGCACACCGCGATCATCTGCGGCTCTGACCTGATGGCGCTGGGCGCGATCCGGGCCGCCCGGTCACGCGGGCTGTCCGTCCCGGGCGACGTGTCGGTCGTCGGGTTCGACGACTCGCCCCTCATCGCCTTCACCGACCCGCCGCTCACGACCGTGCGCCAGCCGGTCCAGGCGATGGGCCACGCCGCGGTGTCCGCGCTCGTCGCGGAGATCAGCGGGACCCCCGCCTCGCGCACCGAGCTCAAGTTCCACCCCGAGCTCATCGTGCGCGGCTCCACGGGCGCCGCGCCCGCGCACGCCGTCGCGAACGGCTCGCCGGCCACCGGCACCCCGGCGGACGGTCCGGCACCCGCCTGACCGGCAGGCTTGCCGGACCCCGGCAGCCGCTGCCTACCCTGGTCCGACCCGGAGCCTTCGCGCGGCCCTCACGGCCGTCTCCCGCACCGCTCCTCCGGCGACGACGCCTCCCCTCCCCAGATCCACCCGAAAGAGGCATGCCCGCATGACGACGCTCGACTCCCGGCCCCTGCACACCCTGGTGCACGCACCCGGCTCCCCCGACGCCGAGTGGTGGCGCACCGCGGTGATCTACCAGGTCTACCCGCGGTCGTTCGCCGACGCGTCGGGCGACGGCGTCGGCGACCTTCCCGGCATCACGTCGCGCCTCCCCCACCTCGCCGAGCTGGGCGTCGACGCGGTCTGGCTGTCGCCCTTCTACCGGTCGCCGCAGGCCGACGCCGGCTACGACGTCGCCGACTACCGCGACGTCGACCCGCTGTTCGGCACGCTCGACGACTTCGACGCGCTGCTCGGCCGGGCGCACGAGCTCGGCATGCGCGTGATCGTCGACCTCGTGCCCAACCACACGTCCGACGAGCACGCGTGGTTCGTCGAGGCCATGGCCGCCGGTCCCGGCTCGCCGGAGCGCGAGCGCTACCTGTTCCGCGAGGGGCGCGGCGAGCACGGCGAGGAGCCGCCGAACAACTGGCAGTCGATCTTCGGCGGCCCGGCGTGGACCCGCACCACGAACGCCGACGGCACGCCCGGCCAGTGGTACCTCCACCTGTTCGACTCGCGGCAGCCCGACCTCAACTGGGAGCACCCCGAGGTCCGCGCCGAGTTCGAGGACGTCCTGCGGTTCTGGCTCGACCGGGGCGTCGACGGCTTCCGCATCGACGTCGCGCACGGCATGGTCAAGGAGCAGGGCCTGCCCGACTGGGACGGCCACGTCTCGATGATCGAGGGCGTCGACGAGGTCGACGGCCACGAGGCCGTGCCGGCCGAGGCGGACGACCCGTCGCGCGCCGACGAGGTCACCGGCTCGGGCAACCGCGGACCGATGTTCGACCAGGACGGCGTGCACGAGATCTACCGCGCGTGGAACCGCGTGCTCGCGCAGTACGCGGGCGACCGCGCGCTCGTCGCGGAGGCCTGGGTCGAGCCGCTGTCGCGCCTCGCGCTGTACGTGCGCCCGGACGAGATGCAGCAGGCGTTCAACTTCGCGTTCCTCGCGACGCCGTGGGACGCCCCGCAGCTGCGCGACGTGATCGAGGCGTCGTACGTGACGGCCGACGGCGTCGGCGCGCCGACGACCTGGGTGCTGTCGAACCACGACGTCGTCCGGCACGCGTCGCGCCTCGGCCTGTCCGTACCGGGCTCGCGTCCCAACGGGATCGGCGTGGGCGACGAGCAGCCCGACGAGGCCCTCGGCCTTCGCCGGGCGCGGGCCGCGACGCTCCTCATGCTCGGCCTGCCCGGCTCGGCGTACCTGTACCAGGGCGAGGAGCTCGGCCTGCCGGACCACACCGCGCTCGACGACGATCTGCGCCAGGACCCGGCGTTCTTCCGCACGGGCGGTGCCGAGCGCGGGCGTGACGGCTGCCGCGTCCCGCTGCCGTGGGCGGCCGGCGAGGAGGGCTTCGGCTTCTCCCCGACGGGCGTGACCTGGCTGCCCCAGCCCGCGTCGTGGGCGGCGTACGCGCTCGACGCGCAGCGCGGTGTCGCCGGCTCGACCTACGAGACGTACCGCGCCGCGCTCGCGACGCGCCGGGCCGAGCAGCTGGGCTCGGGCGGGCTCGCCTGGGCGCCCGGCCTCGGTGACGACGTCATCGCGTTCGTCAACCGCGAGGTGCTCGTCGTCGCCAACCTCGGCACCGAGCCCGTCGTGCTGCCCGCCGGCACCGAGGTGCTCCTGGCGTCGGGCGACACCGCGACCGACACCGACGGTGCCGTCCTCGTCCCGTCGGACACGACCGTGTGGGTCCGCGCGACCGCCTGACCCCGTCTGCCGCCCCGGGTGGCGCGCCGACCACGGTGCGCGGCCCGGGGCGGTCGTGCGTCCGGGGACGGTCGTGCGTCCTCGGGGCGGCCGTCCCGTCCGGGGAGGGCGCGCCGCCGCGTCAGCCCGCCGGTGCGTCCTGCTCGCGCGTGAGGTGGACCGCGAGCACCGCGACGTCGTCGCCGCGCTCGGCCGAGTCGAACCGGCCGAGCAGCACGTCGCACAGCTCGCCCGGGTCGAGGGTGCCGGCCTCTGCCACGACCTCGGCCATGCGCGCGAGCGAGTCGGCCATGTGGCCCGAGCGGCGCTCGAGCAGGCCGTCGGTCACGAGGACCAGCGTGCACGGACCCGACGGCGGCACGGTCGTGGTGCGCCGCTCGCTCGGCAGCCGCACACCCAGCAGCGGCGACGACCCCGTGAGGTAGCGCGCGCCGTCGGCGGACACGAGGAGCGGCGGCAGGTGCCCGGCGTTGACGACCTCCATGCTGCCGTCGTGCAGGTCGACCACGGCGACGCACACCGTGACCAGCTCGGGGTGGCTGCGGATCAGCAGCTCGTTGAGCAGGTCGAGCGCGCGGGCCGGCGGGTGCCCCTCGACGAGGTAGGCGTGCAGCGCGAACCGGAGCTGCGCCATGACGGTCGCCGCGCGCAGGGAGTGGCCCTGCACGTCGCCGATCACGACCGCGACCTTCCCGTCGGGCAGCTCGAGCGCGTCGTAGAAGTCGCCGCCGACGCTCAGCTGCGCGTCGGACGCGCTGTACCGGGCGGCCATCCGGATCCCGGGCGGGGTCGGCAGCGCGTGCGGGAGCATCGAGCGCTGGAGCGTGAGGGCGATGTGGTGCTCCTGCGCGAACGACCGGAGCGTGCCGATCGCACCGGTCAGCGCAGACGTGCGAGGGAGTCCAGCGCGGCGACGGGGTCGGGGCCGAGCGGGAACAGGACCGCCGACGACACGCCCGCGTCGAACAGCGCGTCGAGCCGGGCGCGCGCGGCGGCCGGCGTCCCGACGATCCCGAGGTCGTCGACCCACGCGTCGGGCAGCGCGGCGCCGAACTCCTCGGGCGACCCGACCGACGCCCGCAGGGCCGCGATCTCGTCGGCGTAGGGCAGCGGCGCGAGGTGCGGCGCCCAGTCCGGCTCCCCCACCCAGGCGAGCGCGGGCCGGGCCAGACGACGGGCCGCGTCGGCGTCGTCGTCGACCGCCGCGACGCAGTACGCGACGACCCGGTGCTCGCGCGTCGGGGCGATGTGCGCCAGGGCCGTCGCGACGTACTCGGGCGTCACGGGTTCCGCGAGCACGGTCCCG
>NZ_JAAXOY010000179.1 GCF_012396155.1 Cellulomonas septica
GCCGGGTCGGCCACGGCGACCGTCTCGACGCCCAGGTCCCGTGCCTGCTGGGCGACCGTCGCGACGTCCCGCCCGCCCGCGCTCAGCCCGACGACGCGGAACCCGTCGGGGTTGCGGCGGACCACGTCGATCGCCTGGGTGCCGATGGACCCCGTCGAGCCGAGGATGACGACGCTGCGCTCACTCACCCGCCCATCCTCCCGGACGCGCGGACCGCGCGGTGACGTCCCCACCCGTGCGGCGACAGCACCGCCGGACGACGTCAGCCGTCGCGCGCGTCACTCCACGCCGAGCAGCACCTCGACCGCACGCGCCAGGAACGCGTCCACCGACTGCTCGGCGTAGGCGTTGCGGCCCCGACGGCTGCGGAAGGTCGCCGCCCGGACCTCGGCCGCCGACAGCGGCGTGCCCTTGTCGAAGTACGCGACGAGCCGGTGGCACAGCGCGTCGACGTCCGCGGGCTCGTAGCCCTGCTGACGGCCCTCCGGCGGGGCGAACCGGTCGCCGTCGGGCCGCGACAGACGCCCGTACAGCGTCCTCGCCTGCTCGCTCAGCTTCGCCATCCACGCGTCCTGGCCGTTGCGCTGGACGAACTCCGCACGCTGCCGCGCGACGAACGCCTGCTCGAGCCGGTCGAGCGCCGCGTCGACCGCCGCCGTCACGTAGCCGCCACGGACCATGTCGAACGCGACGCCGCGCACGTCCTTGCTCGACAGGCCCGACGACGGGCCCGCCTCGTACACCTGGCGCGCGTGCGTGAAGAAGTCGTCGACCTCGTCCGGGTCGTATCCCTGCTTCAGGCCGGAGACGGTCCGGAACATGCCGTCGCTCACTCAGTCCTCCTCCGCGGCGAGCTGTCCGCACGCCCCGTCGATCTCGCTGCCGCGCGTGTCCCGGATGGTGGTCGGGATGCCGTGCGCTCGCAAGCGTGCCACGAACTCGCGCTCCACCTCGGGATCGCTCGCCGTCCACCGCGAGTTCGGCACCGGGTTGAGCGGGATCGGGTTGCAGTGCACCCACCCCTTGCCGCGCGCCGCGAGCTTCTCGCCGAGCAGGTCCGCGCGCCACGCGTGGTCGTTCACGTCCCGGATCAGGGCGTACTCGATCGACACGCGGCGGCCGGTCTTCTCGAAGTAGCGGTGCGCCGAGTCGATCGCCTCGTCGACGCTCCACCGCGTGTTGACCGGCACGAGCTCGCTGCGCAGCTCGTCGTCGGGGGCGTGCAGCGACAGCGCGAGCGTCACGGGGATGCCCTCGTTCGCGAGCCGGTCCATCGCGGGCACCATGCCGACGGTCGAGACCGTGACGTTGCGGGCCGACATGCCGAGGCCGTCGGGGGTGGGCGCGACCAGGCGCCGCACGGTCTCCATGACGGCCTTGTAGTTGGCGAGCGGCTCGCCCATCCCCATGAACACGACGTTCGTGAGGCGCGTCGGACCGCCCGGCACCTCGCCGTCGGCCAGCGACCGCGCCGCGGCCCTCACCTGCTCGACGATCTCCGCCGTCGACAGGTTGCGCGTGAGCCCCAGCTGACCCGTCGCGCAGAACGCGCACGCGAGCCCGCAGCCCGCCTGGCTCGAGATGCACAGCGTGGTGCGGTTCGCGTACCGCATGAGCACCGACTCGACCTTGGCACCGTCGAACAGGTGCCACAGCGTCTTGACGGTCGTGCCCTGGTCCGCGGTCAGCGTGCGGTGCGCCGTGAGCAGCGTCGGGAACAGGCCCTCGACGAGCTTGTCGCGCGTCGCCTTGGGCAGGTCCGTCATCTGCGCCGGGTCGTTCGTCAGGTGCGTGAAGTAGTGCGTCGCGAGCTGCTTGGCGCGGAACGGCTTCTCGCCGAGCTCGGCCACGGCCTCGACCCGCTGCTCGGGCGTGAGGTCGACGAAGTGCTTCGGCGGCTTGCCCCGCGGTCCACGGGTCGGCGAGGACAGGTCGAGGCGCACGGGTGTACCGGTCATGCGGGGCACCCCCTTCTGGGTGTCGGTGGGACGAGGTCGTGCGGTGGCGCGGGCGGCCGGGAGCCGCGGGCGCGTGGCGTGCGTGTCAGCCCGCGGGCTGCAGCACCGCGAGGATGACGTAGGCGGCGGGTGCGGTGAGGAGCAACGAGTCGAGCCGGTCGAGGATCCCGCCGTGGCCCGGGATGAGCCGGCCCATGTCCTTGAGCTCGAGGTCGCGCTTGAGCATCGACTCTGCGAGGTCGCCCAGCGTCGCCGTCACGACGGTCGCGAGGCCCATGACGACGCCGACGAGCGGCTCGCCGCCGAACGCGGCCTGCACCCCGACGACGCCGACGACGCTCGCCAGGACGACCGAGCCCAGCAGGCCTTCCCACGTCTTGTTCGGGCTGACCGACGGTGCGAGCGGGTGCCGCCCCAGGAGCACCCCGACCGCGTACCCGCCCGTGTCGCTCGCGACCACGAGCAGGATGAACAGCATCACGCGCCAGGGCCCGTCGGGCTCCGCGAGCAGCAGCATCGCGAACCCCGCCAGGAACGGCAGGTACGCGGCCGCGAACGCTCCGGCGCTCGCGTCGCGCAGCGCCGCCTCGCCGCTGCCGTCGAGCACGCGCCAGACGACGACGCCGCCGACCGTCAGCATGAACGCGACGAACAGCGCCTCCGGTCCGGCGAGGTACGCCGACACGAGCGTGCCGACCGCGCCGACGAGCAGCGGGAGCAGCGGCAGGTGGATGTTGCGGCGCGCGAACGCCTGCGCCAGCTCCCACAGCGCCGCGCAGATCGCCACGATCGCGACGACGCCGAAGATCTCCTTGCGGATGAACAGCGACGCGACGACGCCGACGAGCAGGGTCACGCCGACCACGACCGCGACCGGGAGGTCGCGGCCCGGCCGGAGGGTCTTCGGCGCGGCGATGGTGCTGTGCTCCGTCATCAGACCTCGAGGAGCTCGCTCTCCTTGGAGGCGAGCAGGTGGTCGATGGTCTCGACGTGCTTCTTCGTGAGCGCCTCGAGCTCCTTCTCCGCCCGCACGACCTCGTCCTCGCCCGCCTCGCCGTCCTTGACGATGCGGTCGAGCTCCTCCTTGGCCTTGCGCCGGACGGAGCGCACCGACACGCGGGCGTCCTCCGCCTTCGACTTCGCGAGCTTGACGAAGTCGCGGCGACGCTCCTCGGTGAGGGCCGGCAGCACGACGCGGATGACGTTGCCGTCGTTCGTCGGGTTCACGCCCAGGTCGGAGTCGCGCAGCGCCTTCTCGATCGCCGTCGTCGACGACTTGTCGAACGGCGAGACCAGGATCGTGCGCGCCTCGGTCACGTTGAACGACGCGAGCTGCTGCAGCGGTGTCGGGCTGCCGTAGTAGTCGACGAACACCTTCGAGAACATCGCCGCGTTGGCCCGGCCGGTGCGGATCGTCGCGAAGTCGTCCTTGGCGACCTCGACCGCCTTGTCCATCTTCTCCTCGGCCTCGAGGAGGGTCTCGTCGATCACCGCTGCTCCTTCGTGCTGCTGTCGTCTGGGGGTCGGGCGTGCGGGCTCGGTGCGTCAGCTCGCCGTGACCAGCGTGCCGATCTTCTCACCCTGCAGGGCCCGGGTGACGTTGCCCCGCTCCTCGAGCCCGAAGACGCGCATGACCACGTCGTTGTCGCGGCACAGGCTCAGCGCCGTGGCGTCCATGACGCCCAGGTCGCCGACGAGCGCGTCGGTGTAGGTCAGGTGGTCGAGCTTGACGGCCGACGGGTCCTTGCGGGGGTCCGCCGTGTACACGCCGTCGACGCCGTTCTTGCCCATGAGCACCTCCTGGCAGTGCGTCTCCAGGGCGCGCTGCACGCTCACGGTGTCGGTCGAGAAGTACGGCATCCCCGCGCCCGCGCCGAAGATCACGACGCGGCCCTTCTCCAGGTGCCGGATCGCCCGCAGCGGGATGTACGGCTCCGCGACCTGGCCCATCGCGATCGCCGTCTGCACGCGCGTGCTGACGCCGGCCTGCTCCAGGAAGTCCTGCAGCGCCAGGCAGTTCATCACCGTGCCGAGCATGCCCATGTAGTCCGCGCGGGCGCGGTCGATGCCGCGCTGCGACAGCTCGGCGCCGCGGAAGAAGTTGCCGCCCCCGACCACGATCGCGACCTGCACGCCGGAGCGCACCGCGACCGCGATCTCCGCGGCGACCCGCTGCACGACGTCCGCCGCGAGGCCGACGTCACCGCCGCCGAACGTCTCGCCGGAGAGCTTGAGCAGGACGCGCCGGGCGGGCGCGGGCTCGCCGGTCGTGCTCGGGTCCTGGGTCACTGCGGCCTCCATCGACGGTCGGGGTGGGTGCTGGTCGTCCGGGTGTCGGGCAGGCGCGGCGACCGCGGGCCGTCTCGGCGGCAGGTCGTGGGGCGCCCCGTGCGACGGTGGCCCCGACCCTTGCGGGCCGGGGCCACCGTCGATCACATGGGGTCAGGCTCCCACGCGGTAGCGCACGAAGCCGGTGAGCGTGCCGCCGGCCTCGGTGAGGACCTGGCCGACCGACTTCTTCGGGTCCTTCGCGAACGCCTGGTCGAGCAGCACGTTCTCCTTGAAGAAGCCGTTGAGGCGGCCCTCGACGATCTTCGGCAGCGCGGCCTCGGGCTTGCCCTCGGTGCGAGCGGTCTCCTCGGCGATGCGACGCTCGTTCTCGACCGTCTCCGCCGGGACCTCGTCGCGCGTCAGGTACGACGGCGAGAAGGCGGCGATGTGGGTCGCGACGTCACGGGCGACCGAGGCACCGGCCGCGTCCGTGGCGACGAGGACGCCGACCTGCGGGGGCAGGTCCTTGTTGACCTTGTGCAGGTAGACCTCGACGTGCTCGCCGGCCACGCGGGCCAGACGGCGCACGACGACGCGCTCACCGAGGGTGGCGGCCGTCTCGTCGACGATCGACTGCACGCTCGAGCCGTCGACCTCGGTCGCGAGCAGCGCGTCCGCGTCGCGGGCGGCCGAGTCGACCGCCGCCGCGAGGACGCGGTCGGCCAGCGCGACGAAGTTCGGGCTCTTCGCCACGAAGTCCGTCTCCGAGTTGACCTCGACGAGCACGCCCGTCTGGCCCTCGCCGTCGGCCGTCGGGCCGACGTGCGCCGCGACGAGACCGTCGGAGGCCGAGCGGCCCTCGCGCTTGCCGACGCCCTTGAGGCCCTTCACGCGGATGATCTCGAGCGCCTTGTCCGAGTCGCCCTCGGCCTCCTCGAGCGCCTTCTTGACGTCGAGCATGCCCGCGCCGGTCTTCTCGCGCAGCGCCTTGATGTCAGCGAGCGAGTAGTTCGCCATCAGTGTTCCGTTCTGGTCGAAGGGGTGTGCAGGAGGACGCGCGTCAGTTGGACGCGGCGTCGCCCTCGGCCGGGGCGGCCTCGTCGCCGGCGGCGGCCGGGCTGGCCTCGTCGCCCTCGGCTTCGGCGTGCTCAAGTTCTTCCCCGGCGTCAGCCCGGCCGCCGACCTCGCGCAGCGCACGATCGGCGAGCTCACGCTCGGGCTCGTCGGGCCGACCGCGGCGCTGCTGCTGACCGCCGTCCTCGAGACCGTCATCGGCCTCACGCTCGTCACCGGGCGCTTCCTGCGGACCGGGCTCGTCCTGCTCGCGGGCGCGCTCGTCGGCATCATGTCGCCGCTCGTGCTGTTCTTCGACGAGCTGTTCCCCGCCGGCGGCCCGACGATCGTCGCGCAGTACGTCCTCAAGGACGTCGTGCTCGCCGCCGCAGGCGCCGTGATCGCCGCGGTCGCGCTCGGCGCGCGGCTCCGCCTCCCCGGCGAGTGACCGCGCGGCGCCGGGAGCCC
>NZ_JAAXOY010000018.1 GCF_012396155.1 Cellulomonas septica
CGGCTGCTGCGCGTACGGCTGCTGCGCGTGCTGCTGACCGGCGGTCGGCTGGTGCCCGGCGGGCGGCTGTCCCGCCGCCGACGCGGCGTCCGGCACGGCCTCGTACCCGCTCGGGGGAGGCGGCACGGGCTGCGTCGTCCCGGGCGACGGCTTCGGGTCGTCCGGGGCGGCGAAGGGGTTGTGCTCGGGCGTCGGCCCGCCCGGCTCGTTGCTCATGGCCGCAACCTAGCCGACCGCGCCCACGCGCGGACCCCCCGCTCAGGAGGTCGGTGGGTCGCCGATGTCGAGCACGACGGGGACGTGGTCGGAGGGTGCCTTGCCCTTGCGCTCGTCCCGCACGATCGTGGCGCCCGTGACCCGTGCGGCCAGGGCGGGCGAGGCGTACGTGAGGTCGATGCGCATGCCCTGGTTCCGCGGGAACCGCAGCTGCTGGTAGTCCCAGTAGGTGTAGGTGTGCTCGGCGGGCAGGTGCTCGCGGGAGACCTCGGTGAGCCCGGCGCGGGCGAGCGCGGTGAACGCGTCGCGCTCGGCGGGTGTGACGTGCGTGCGGCCCGCGAACCAGGCGGGGTCCCACACGTCGGTGTCGAGCGGCGCGATGTTCCAGTCCCCGACGAGCGCGAACGGCGAGGCGGGGTCGGCGGCGAGCCAGCCCTCGGTCGCGTCGCGCAGCCGCGCGAGCCACTCGAGCTTGTAGACGTAGTGCGGGTCGTCGACCTCGCGCCCGTTCGGGACGTACAGGCTCCAGACGCGGACGCCGCCGCACGTCGCGCCGAGCGCCCGCGCCTCGGCGACGGCGGGGTCGCCCCATGTCGGCATCCCGGGGAACCCGACCTCGACGTCCTCGATCCCGACGCGCGACACGATCGCGACGCCGTTCCACTGGCTGTGCCCGACGGTCGCGACCTGGTACCCGAGGGCCTCGAACGGCTCGCGGGGGAACTGCTCGTCCTTGCACTTCGTCTCCTGGAGCGCGAGGACGTCGACGCCGCTGCGCTCGAGGAAGGACACGGCACGCTCGGTGCGGGCGCGGATCGAGTTGATGTTCCAGGTGGCCAGACGCATGGACGGCGACGTTACCGGCCCGGGCGGACACACCCGTCCGGCACCTCCGTCCGAGACCCCGGCCCCGCAGCCGCCCGACGACCCGGCGCGGCCTCCCGCCCGACGGCTCTGCCGGCGGACGAGGCCGTCGCGCGCGCCACCCGCTCGGCGGCGGTTGGACCGGGTGGGTGTCGACCGGACGGACGAAAAGGACGTACGGGCTGTTCCTGGGGCGAAGCGCCTCGATACCGTTCCGCCAGCGACGCCGGGTCCGGGGACCGGACCCCGGGATGCCCGGCTCGCACGCACCCGTCACGAGCGGGTCAGGGAGGACGACGTGGGCGAAGGGCTGAAGGGGCGACGCGCGCTCGTCACGGGCGGCGCGAGCGGGATCGGTCGCGCGGTGGCCGTGGCGCTCGCACGCGCCGGTGCGGACGTCGCGGTGACGCACCTGTCGCACGACGCGTCGCAGGTCGTCGCGGAGATCGAGGAGGAGGGCCGCTCGGCCACGGCGGTCCAGGTCGACGCGCGGCACTCGTGGGACGTCGACAAGGCGGTGAGCACCGCGGCCGCGGCGCTGGGCGGCGGGATCGACCTGCTCGTCAACAACGTCGGCGGCATCGTGGAGCGGCGCACGCTCGCCGCGATGGACGACGCGCACTGGCACCACGTCCTCGACCTCAACCTGTCGTCGGTGTTCTACGCGACGCGTGCGGCGCTGTCGGTCATGCCGGACGGCGGCCGTGTGGTGAGCATCGGTGCGCAGGCGGCCCGCAGCGGCGGCGGGACGGGCATGGTCGCGTACACGACGGCCAAGGCGGCGCTCGAGGGGTTCACGCGGGCGCTCGCGCGCGAGCTCGGGCCGCGGCGCATCACGGTGAACGCGGTCGCGCCGGGGTTCGTCGCGCACACCCCGTTCCACGCGACGCACACGCCGGAGCCGGCCCAGCGGGCGGCGGTCGCTGCCGCGGCAGTCGGCCGGGCGGGGATCCCCGACGACGTCGCGGAGGCGGTGCTCTACCTGGTCTCCGACGGTGCGGCCTTCGTGACGGGCACGGTGCTCGACGTCAACGGGGGCGCGTACTTCAGCTGACGCCGACCTGCCGACCTGACGCCTGACGCCTGACGCCGACGGGCGTGCCGCGCCGGCGGGACGGACGGCATCCATGGGACCGGTGCCGCACGACGGGACCCGGCCGGCGTGGACCGGACGGATCCCGTCGGTGCGTCAGCGTCCCGCCGGGGCGGGCGTGCTCAGGCCAGCGCGCGGCGCGCGCGACGGCCGGTCGACTCCACGAGCCGCAGGCCGCGCGAGACGAGCGTCGGTCCGCCCTGCGCGTGCTCGACGCGGGACGCGATCTTGCCGGCGACGCCCGAGACGACGGGCACGACGACGGCGGCGATGAGGACGGTGCGCACGCGGCGCATCAGGAAGGCCCACATGATGGCTCCTCGGTTCAGTCGGGCGGCTCCCCGGCCGACGTCGTCGGGCCCAGGTCGCCGCGGTCCGGCACGTCGGGCGCGTCCGGTGCGGGTGGCGCGTCGCTCGGCAGCGGGTCCTCCTCCCGGCGGGGGTCGTCGGGCGGGAGGTCGTCGAACACCGGCGAGTCCGGCACGCGTCCGGGGTCGGGGATCGGGTTGCTCATGGGTGCTCCCTCTTCCTGGGAGCGGCCGTGCGGTCGCTCCGCCGTGGTGACGGGCGTCCGCCCTCCCCGACGGTATGTCGGCCGCGCGACGCGCGCGCGTCAGGTGAGGTCGTCGAAGTCCCCGCGGGTCCAGGCGGCGTGCCGCTCGGCCGACCGCCGGACGACGGCGGTCGCGTCGGCGGGGATGACGCCGTCGAAGTTGTTGTAGAGCCGGTCGAACGGTCGCCGCGCCACGTGCTCGGCGACCCGCAGCGCGACCGTGCCCGACAGCGGGATGCGGTTGGGGTAGGACCGCATGAACGACGCCGTGCGGTCGGGGTTGGCGAAGATCGTGTCGCCCGACAGCAGCACCCCGCGGCCGTCGGCGCCCGCGGCCCAGTGCACGACCGCGCTGCCGGGGAAGTGCCCGCCGGGCTGCGAGAGCACGACGCCGGGCAGCACCTCGCGCTCGCCCTCCCACGTCTCGACCACGGGGTCGGGCCGCTGCACCCAGCCCGCGTCGGCCGCGGACACCAGCACGGGCACCCCGCCGAGCGCACGGCTCCACTCGACCTGCACGCCGAACATGTGCGGGTGCGACGCCGCCACGGCCACCACGTCCCCGAGCGCGCGGACGGCCGCCACGGCCGCGTCGTCGACGAAGCCCAGCGGGTCCCACAGCAGCATCCCGGCGGGTGTGCGCAGGAGCTTCGACTCCTGGGAGATCCCCACGCCGGGCGACACGGTCAGCCCGAACAGGTCCGGCTCGAGCTCACGGACCGCGACGCCGTGCCCCTCGGCCTGCAGCGCGTTGAGCGTCGTCCACTCCTGGCCGGTCGACGGCACCCACTGCCGCTCGTCGGCGCAGATCGGGCACACGTCGGACCGTCCGGCGCTCTCCACCGCGCACGTCCGGCAGATCCACCACGTCATCGTCGTCTCCTCCGCCGCCCGCGGCGCACGCGGCCGCGGGTCCGCCGCCCATGCTGCCCCGCGCGGGCCCACCACGACGAGGGAGGGGCCACCGAGCCGCGCCCGGTGACCCCTCCCGTCGTCGTGCGACGCGTCGGTCAGGACACGGGCGCGACCTTCGGGCACGTGAAGCCGCGCGGCGGCGCGACGTACGTGAACGGCACGGCCTTCGTGGTGCCGCCCGGCGTGGTGACCCGCACCTCGGCCTTGCCCGCGGCGTGCGCGGGGACCCGCACGGACACCGCGGTGTCGCTGACGACGCGGAACGTCGTCGCGGCCGTCGACCCGAACGTCACGCCGGTCGTGCCGGTCAGGTGGCGACCGACGAGCAGCACCGTCGTCCCGCCGGCCGTGCACGCGACCGGCGGCAGCGCGGCCGTGAGCACGGGCTTCACGGCCGGGGCCGTGACGACCAGGTCGAGCGTCGCCGTCGACGACGCGAACGTCGCGTCGCCGACGAACGTCGCCGTGACGACCTGGGTCCCGGTCTGGCCCGCCGTGACGGTGAGCGACGCGGTCCCGTCGACGAGCGGCACCGTCCGGACCTCCCCGCCCGCGACCGTGAACGCGACCTCGCCGGCGGGGACGAGGCCCGCGGCCGCCACCGTCGCGGTGAGCGCCACGGTGCCGCCGCTCGCCACGGTCGTGGGCGTCGCGGTGAGCGTGGTCGCCGTCGGCACGTGCTCGTACGTGTACGCGACGGTGCCGTCGCTCGCACCCCGGTCGGTCGTGACGACGACCGGCGCGGGCCCGGCCGCGTGGGCCGGAACGGTCGCGCGCAGCGTCGTGGGTGAGTCCACGACGACGCCGGTGGCCGCGACCCCGCCGAACGTCACCTCCGGCGTCCCGACGAACCCGCTGCCGGTGACGACGACCTGGGCGCCCCCGAGCGCCGACCCGGCGGCCGGGTCGACGGACGAGACCGTCGGCGGGGCGGGCTCCGGGTCGGTCGACGTCGTCACGGCGAACGGCACGCTCACGTACTGCCGGTCGTGGACGGCGTCGCCGACGTACTCGACGCCGATCTGCGGCGTCCCGCCGTCGGTGGCCCACTCGACGTCCGGCACGGTGAACGTGACGTCCGCGTGGCCGTCCTCGAGGAGCGCGTCGCCGAGGAAACCGGTCGGACCGTAGATCCCGACGGCACCGGTCGGCGTCGCGCCGTCGCCCGTGACGGTCACCCGCACGGTCGCCGGACGGCCGACCGCCGCGGGCTGCGGCGACGACACCGCCGCGACCTGCGCGGGCGCGGTGCCGCGCGGCGGCACGACGAGGTGCAGGCCGTCGACGGTCTGGCCCGCCGCGACGTCGAGGGGCACGGCCTTGCTGCGCTGCTGGGTGCCGGTGCCGCCGTCGTAGTACGTCGTGACGCCGTCGTAGAAGCCGCTCGAGCCGCGGCTCTCCGCGACCACCGACAGGATGTGGCGGCCCGGCACCACGTCGTCGGCGGTGAACGCGCCGTCCACGACGTAGCGCAGCAGCGAGTCGTCGTACCCGCCGCCGACCGGCGTGACGTACAGCTCGGAGCTGAACCCGGAGCCGTCGGGCTTCACCGCGGTGCCGGTCAGCGTGCCGCCTGCGACGATGCGCAGGTCACCGATCGCCGTGTCGTCGCCGATCGTCACCCGCACCGTCTCGGCGTCCGCGCGCGTCGGGACACCGGGGTGGTAGACGTCGATGCCGCCGCCGAACGCGCGAGCCTGGACCACGTAGTCGCCGCTCGGGAGGCCACGCACCACGAACCGGCCGTCCGATCCTGCGGTCGCGCTGCCGTAGGCACCGTCCTCGCCCGTCGCGTAGACGTTGCCGGCCGCCGGCGTGCCGTCGACCGCCAGCAGGCGGCCGGTGATCGTGCCGCCGACGGGCATCGTGACCGGGTCGAGGTCGACGCAGTCGCCCGTGGCGAGGCTGAGCACGGTCGCGTCGTCGCGCCGGGTGCTGCCGGGGTAGTACCCGTCCGCCAGGTCGTCGTTCCACGTGCTGACCTCGAGGAGGTAGTCGCCGGGAGCCGCGTCGGAGACGCGGAAGGTCCCGTCGAAGCCCGTCGTGCCGTGCGCGCTCGCGGTGCCGCCGTCCGCCGGGTGGAGGAGGACCAGGGCGCCGGAGACGGGCGCTCCCGCGGCGTCGCGCACGACGCCGGTGAGGCACACGCCCTGCCGGAGGGAGGCGTCCACGCCCGCGGTGGTGCCGCCCGCGGTGACGACGACGGGAGTCGCGGACGCCCAGTCGTCGACGCCGTCGAAGTACTCCGACCGCAGGCCGGAGCCCGCCGTGGGGCGGAACTGGAGCTGGTACTCGCCCGCCGCCAGGCCGCCGATCGCGTACGTCCCGTCGGCCGCCGTGGTCGCCATCGAGGAGTAGCCCGGGCTCTGCTGCGTCGCCCAGACCGACACGCCGGCCGCGGGTGCGCCGTCGGGGCCGGTGACGGTCCCCGTGATCGTCGCGCCGGTGGTCATCGCGATGTCCCCGAGCGCGGTGGTCTGCCCCGCGACGGCGCTGACGACGCCGGCCTGCGTCTGGTCCTGCGTGCCGGGCCAGTACGTCGTCAGCAGGCCGGAGCCCCAGGGCCCGGTGACCTGCACCCGGTAGTCACCCGCCGGTGCCTTGATGCGGAACGTCCCGTCCGTCCAGGTCGAACCGAACCCGCCGTTGAAGCCCGTGGTGGCGGTCAGCGAGACGGACGCCGTCGAGACCGGCTGGCCGGCGGAGACCACACGGCCCTCGACGATCGCCGCCGTCTGGAGCACGGTGTCGCCGACCTGCGTGGTCGCGCCCGCCGTGACGGACAACCAGGTCGCCTCCCACGCGCGTGACCCGCCGTGGTACCCCTCGAGCAGGGGACTGTCACCGGGCGGCGTGACGTGCACGAGGTACGTGCCGGGGGCGACGGACGCGAAGGCGTAGCCGCCCTGGGCGTCGGTGAGCGTGATCGCGCCCGTCGACATGCCCATGGTCGTCGCGAGGTCGACGGGGACACCGACGACCGGCGCACCCGACGCGTCGACGACACGGCCGGTCAGGCTCCCCGTCGCGTCGTCGGCGGACGCGGTGGTGGCGAGTCCGATGAGGGTGAGGAAGGCGGCGAGGGCAGCGGCGACGAGGCGTCGCACGGCCCGCGGACGGGCAGGTGAGGGCATGGGGTCTCCTGGTGCCGGGTGCGCTGTGGTGCGCGACTCGGCGAGACCTTATCGACCGGATCCGACACGTGTGAGGCGTTTTGGCACCTGCGTCATGCGCGGCGTGACCGGCCGGCTCCGGCGCGCACGCCGAGGGCCGGGTGGCCTGCGGTCCACCCGGCCCTCGTGACGGTCGCGGCTGCCCCGGTGCCGCGACCGTCCCCCGTGACGTCCCTACTGCACGTCGTCGTCGACCCAGTCGAAGGTCTTCGTGACGGCCTTCTTCCACAGGCGGTACTGCCGGTCGCGCTCGGCGTCGTCGGCCGCGGGCTCCCAGCGCTTGTCCTCGGCCCAGTTGTCGATGACGTCCTGCTCGCCGGACCAGTACCCGACGGCGATGCCCGCGGCGTACGCGGCGCCGAGGGCGGTGGTCTCGGCGACCTTCGGCCGGATGACGGGCACGCCGAGGATGTCGGCCTGGAACTGCATGAGCGCGTCGTTGGCGACCATGCCGCCGTCGACCTTGAGCTCGGTGAGGTCCACGCCCGAGTCGGCGTTCATCGCGTCGAGCACCTCGCGCGTCTGGAAGGCGGTGGCCTCCAGCGCGGCGCGGGCGATGTGGCCCTTGTTGACGTACCGCGTGAGCCCGACGAGCGCACCACGCGCGTCGGCCCGCCAGTACGGCGCGAACAGGCCCGAGAAGGCGGGCACGAAGTACGCGCCGCCGTTGTCCTCGACGGTCGCCGCGAGCTGCTCGATCTCCGGCGCCGACGAGATGATCCCGAGGTTGTCGCGCAGCCACTGCACGAGCGACCCGGTGACCGCGATCGAGCCCTCGAGGGCGTAGACCGGGTCGGCGTCGCCGATCTTGTAGCAGAGCGTCGTCAGCAGGCCGTTCTTCGACGGGATCGGCTTGGTGCCGGTGTTGAGCAGCATGAAGTTGCCGGTGCCGTACGTGTTCTTGGCCGTGCCGACCTCGAAGCACGCCTGCCCGAAGGTGGCGGCCTGCTGGTCGCCGAGGATGCCCGCGATCGGCACCCCGGGCACCATGCCGCCCTCGCGGCCCTGGCCGTACACCTCGGACGACGAGCGGATCTCGGGGAGCATCGACAGCGGGATGCCCATCTCGCCCGCGATCTCCTCGTTCCACGACAGCGTGTCGAGGTTCATGAGCATCGTGCGCGACGCGTTGGTGACGTCGGTGACGTGCACGCCGCCGTCGACGCCGCCCGTCATGTTCCACAGGACCCACGCGTCGGTGTTGCCGAACGCGAGGTCGCCGCGCTCCGCCTTCTCGCGCGCGCCGTCGACGTTGTCGAGGATCCACTTGATCTTCGGGCCGGAGAAGTACGTCGCGAGCGGCAGGCCGACGCGGTCCTTGTAGCGGTCCGCACCGCCGCCGAGCGCCCCCAGCTCGTCGGCGATCTTCTGCGTGCGCGTGTCCTGCCAGACGATCGCGTTGCAGACCGGCTTGCCGGTCGTGCGGTCCCAGACCACGGCCGTCTCGCGCTGGTTGGTGATGCCGACGGCCGCGATGTCGCGGTGCGTCAGGTTCGCGCGGGTCAGCGCGAGCCCGACGACCTCACGGGTGTTGGTCCAGATCTCCTCCGGGTCGTGCTCGACCCAGCCGGCCCGGGGGAAGATCTGCTCGTGCTCCTTCTGGCCGACGGACACGATCTGGCCGCCGTGGTCGAAGACGATCGCACGGGAGCTGGTCGTGCCCTGGTCGATCGCCAGGACGTACTGCGTGTCGGGCATGGGGGTCTGCCTTTCGGTCGGGGGCCGGGGTCAGAAGATGTAGACGTTGGCGAGGAGGCCGGCGAGCACACCGCCGACGATCGGGCCCAGCACCGGCACCCACGCGTACGACCAGTCGCCGCCGCCCTTGTTCGGGATGGGCAGGACCGCGTGGGCGAGGCGGGGCGCGAGGTCGCGTGCGGGGTTGATGGCGTACCCGGTGGGTCCGCCGAGGCTCGCGCCGATGCCGACGACGAGCAGGGCGACGGCGAGCGGGCCGAGCCCGGACGGCGTCGGGCCGAACGCGAGGACCACGAAGACCAGCACGAACGTCGCGATGACCTCGGTGACGAAGTTCCACGCGTACGACCGCAGGGCCGGACCCGTGGAGAAGACCGCGAGCTTGATGCCCGGCTCGGCCTCCTGGTCGAAGTGCTTCTTGTACGCCATCCAGGCGAGCACGGCACCGATGAACGCGCCGATCAGCTGCGCGAGGATGTACCAGAACGCGTTGCCCACGGTCGGCTCGATCGTGACCGTGACCATGTCGTCGGGTCCGGTCTTGGTGGCGAACGGCTGGTCGGCCGTCAGCAGGCCGATCGTGACGGCGGGGTTGAGGTGGGCGCCTGACTTGAAGGCGGTGAAGACACCGGCGAAGACGGCGAGACCCCATCCGAAGTTGATGAGGAGCCAGCCGCCGCCGAAGCCCTTCGTGCCGGGCAGGATCACGTTCGCCACCACACCGGCGCCGAGCAGGATCAGCATCGCGGTGCCGAGGATCTCGGAGACGAACGCCTGGGACATGAGTGTGCCCACGGCCTATCCCTTCTGTTGACGAGACGTCGTTGTCACGTGCACCCCGCGCACGGGCCGCGGGGAGTTCGGGGTCGTGCTCAGGTGCCGGCGGGACCTGCCGATCCACGGCCGCGCGGCGAGCCCGGCTTGGTCCCGGCGCCGACGACGTCGTCGAGGCGGCGCATGGGGGCCAGGTCGGCGGCGCGCAGGCGCACCTGCTCGGCGGCCGCGTCGTCGTGCTCCTGCGCGGCGGCGTCCTCCGCCTCGGCGCGCGCGACGTAGGCCGCGATCTCCTTGCTGCGGGCCCGCTCGTCCCAGCCGAGGACGGGCGCGACGAGGTCGACGATCTCGTCGAGCGCGCCGACGCCCTTGTCCGCCTGCTCGTAGTTGAGGCGGGTGCGGTGCATCATCACGTCGTCGAGGTGCAGGGCCCCCTCGTGGCTCACGGCGTAGACGATCTCGGCGCCGATGTACGCGGGCGCGTTCGCGAGGGGCTCCGCGAGCCCCGGCTCGGCGTCGACGAGGTCGATGAGCTCGCCGAGCAGCGACCCGTACCGGTGCAGCAGGTGGTCCATGCGCGGGCGGTCCCAGCCGTACTTCGCCCCGATGGCCTTGGCCTGCCGCTGGAACACGCGCAGGCCCTCGGCGCCGACGAGCGGCAGGTCGTGCGTGAGCGACGGCAGGCTCGTGGCGCGCGAGCCGATCGCGAAGTCCACGGCGTCCTTCGCCATGACGCGGTACGTCGTGAGCTTGCCGCCCGCGATGACGGTCAGGCCGGGCGTCGGCGACGCGACGGTGTGCTCGCGCGACACCTTGGCCGACGAGGTGCCCTCCTTGACGTGCGGCTGGAGCAGCGGCCGCAGGCCCGCCCACGTGCCGATGACGTCGTCGCGGCTGATCGGCCGGGACAGCACCGCGTTGGCGTGCTCGATGACGTAGTCGATGTCCGCGCTGGTCGCGACGGGGTGCACGAGGTCCTGCTCCCACGGGGTGTCGGTCGTGCCGATCACCCAGTAGCGGGACCACGGGATGATGAACAGCACCGACTTCTCGGTCTGCAGGATCAGGCCGGTGTTGCCGGCGATGCGGCTGCGCGGCACGACGATGTGGATGCCCTTGGAGGCCAGCACGCGCAGGCCGCCCTCGGTGCCGGCGAGGCTCTCCGTCTCCTCCGTCCAGACGCCCGTCGCGTTGATGACCGCGCGCGCCCGGACGTCGAGGTGCTCGCCCGTCTCGAGGTCGACCAGCTCGGCGCCCGTGACGGCGCCGCCCGTCGTGGTGTGCAGGTCGAGCACCTGGGTGCGGCTCGCGGCGTGCGCGCCGTACGAGACGGCCGTGCGGACGAGGGTCTCGACGAGGCGCGCGTCGTCGACGCTCGCGTCCCAGTAGCGGACCGCGCCGACGGCCGCGTCGTGCCGCAGGTCGGGGAACAGCCGCTCCATGCCCTTGCGGGACAGGTGCTGGTGCATCGGCATCGCACGCTTGGAGCCGTTGACGGTGGCGAGCGTGTCGTACAGCAGGACGCCCGCGCCGACGTACGCGCGCTCCCAGACGCGGTTCTCGAGCGGGTACAGGAACGACACGGGCTTCACGAGGTGCGGCGCGAGCGTGTTGATGAGCAGGTCGCGCTCGGTGAGCGCCTCGCGCACCAGGTGGAAGTCGAGCATCTGCAGGTAGCGCAGTCCGCCGTGCACGAGCTTGCTGGACCGGCTCGACGTGCCGCTCGCCCAGTCCTGCGCGTCCACGATCGCCGTCGACAGGCCGCGCGTGACGGCGTCGAGCGCGATGCCCGCGCCCGTCACGCCGCCCCCGATGACCAGGACGTCGAGCTCGTTGCCGCGCTCGCCGCTGGCGCGCATGACGTCGAGCGCGTCCTGGCGTGCCTGGACCGTCAGTGGTGCTGTCCGCATGTGGTTCTCGTCCCCCGGGTGATTCGTCTGCCTCGGATCGCTGCGCCCGTGGCCGCTCGCTATCGTCATCACGGGGCGAACGGACGCGCAACCGGGGTGCACATACGTGCATGCACAGGCGTCCGTCGGAGGAGGGGTCCATGTACGTCGAACGGGAGCAGGACGTCCTGCGCGCGGCGTCCATGTACTACCTGCAGGACCTCAAGATGGAGGTCATCGCGCGGCACCTCGGGACCTCCCGGTCGACCGTCTCGCGGCTCATCAAACGTGCACGGCAGGCCGGCCTGGTCGAGATCACGCTGCGCCCCGCGAGCACGCGTGCACCCGGGCTGGGGCGGTCCGTGGCCGCGACGTTCGGCGTCGACGCGTACGTCGTCCCCGTGCCGGACTCCGCGTCGCACATCGAACGGCTCGACCAGGTGTCGATGACCGCGGCCCGCCTGCTGTCGTCGTGGTTCGACTCCGACATGGTCATGGGCGTGGCCTGGGGAACCACGCTCGCGTCGGTGTCCCGCTACCTCACGCCCAAGCCGACGCGCGGGTCGCACGTCGTGCAGCTCAACGGCGCCGCCAACATGCGCACGTCCGGGATCGAGTACGCGTCCGACCTCATCTCGTCGTTCGGCACCGCGTTCGGCGCGGCCGTGCACCACTTCTCCGTGCCCGCGTTCTTCGACTACCCCGACACCAAGCGCGCGATGTGGCGCGAGCGGTCCGTCATGCGCGTGCTCGACATGCAGCGGCGCGCCGACATCGCGGTGTTCTCCGTCGGCGCGGTCGCGGGCGCGGTCCCGTCGCACGTCTACTCCGCCGGGTACCTCGACGACGCCGACGTGCGCCTGCTGCACGACGAGGGCGTCGTGGGCGACGTGTGCACCGTCTTCCTGCGTGCCGACGGCTCGTGGCAGGACGTGCACCTGAACGAACGTGCGACCGGCCCGACGCCCGACGAGCTCCAGCGCGTGCCGCGGCGCGTGTGCGTCGTCGCGGGGGACAACAAGGTCGCGCCGCTGCTCGCCGCGCTGCGTGCCGGCGTCGTCACGGACCTCGTCGTCGACGAGCTCACCGCGACCGGGCTGCTCGACGCGGCCGAGCCGCCGCTGCCGCGCCGGACCGCGCGACGGACCCCCGACGCGTCGGCACGCGCCTGACGCGTGGACAGGCGTGACGCGTGGAGACACGCGTGACCCGTGGACACGCGTGACGGGTGGAGACGCGCATGACGCGTCGGCGCCGCGCGCCGCTCACGGCCACCGCGGGCCGCTCGCTCGCCGTGCGGGTCCGCGGACGCGTGCTGATACTCGCTCGGTGACCGACACCGCCACCGCGCCCGACGACGTCGACGCCACGCGCCTCAAGCGCTCCGTCTCCGGGCGTCTGCTGTTCCTGTTCATCCTCGGGGACGTGCTCGGCGCCGGCGTCTACGCGCTGGTCGGCGAGCTCGCGGGCGAGGCCGGCGGCATGGTGTGGGTCCCGCTGCTGGTCGCGCTCGGCATGGCGCTGCTCACCGCGGCGTCGTACGCGGAGCTCGTGACGAAGTACCCGCGGGCGGGCGGCTCCGCGGTCTACGCGCAGCGGGCCTTCGGTCGGCCGGTCGTGTCGTTCCTCGTCGGCTACTGCATGCTCGCCGCGGGCGTCACGTCCGCCGCGGGCCTGTCGCTCGCGTTCACGGGCGACTACCTCGGGGTGTTCCTCGACGTGCCGGCCGTGCCCGCGGCGCTCGTGTTCCTCGCGCTGGTCGCGGCGCTCAACGCGCGCGGCATCCAGGAGTCGCTGCGCGCCAACGTCGTGATGACGACGATCGAGCTCAGCGGGCTCGTGCTGGTCGTGGTGCTGGGCGCGGTCGTGCTCGGACGCGGCGACGGTGACGTGTCGCGCCTGACCGAGCTTCCCGAGGGCACGGGCGTCGCCGCGGCGACCCTCGGTGGTGCACTCATCGCGTTCTACTCGTTCGTCGGCTTCGAGACGTCCGCCAACCTCGCCGAGGAGGTCCGCGACGTGCGCCGCACCTACCCGCGCGCGCTGTTCGGGGCCCTGCTCACCGCGGGCGTCGTCTACCTGCTGGTCGGGATCGTCGCCCCCGCCGTCGTCGCACCCGCCGACCTGCAGGCGTCGAGCGGACCGCTGCTCGAGGTCGTGCGCGTCGCCGGCGGCGTGCCGCTCGAGGTGTTCTCCGTCGTCGCCCTGGTCGCGGTCGCCAACGGCGCGCTGCTCACGATGATCATGGCGAGCCGCCTCGCGTACGGGATGGCCGAGGAGGGGCTGCTGCCGTCGGTGTTCGGGCGCGTCCTGCCGGGGCGGCGGACGCCGGTCGTCGCCATCGTCGTCACCACGGTGGTCGCGATGGTGCTCACGACGACCGGGTCGCTCGTCGACCTCGCGTCGACCGTCGTGCTGCTGCTCCTGCTCGTCTTCCTCAGCACCAACGTCGCGGTGCTCGTGCTGCGTCGCGACCGCGTCGAGCAGCCGCACTTCCGGGCGTGGACCCCGCTGCCCGTGCTCGCCGCCGCGACGTGCGTCGGCCTGCTCACGCAGCAGGAGGCGAAGCACTTCCTGCTCGCGGGCGTGCTGCTCGTCGTCGGCCTCGTCCTCTACGCGGTGGCGCGGTTCGCGTCACGCCGGTCGTCCCGCTCCTGACGCACGGCCCGGGGGCGCCGGGCCTGTGACTCGGCGGACGCCGGTGCGTGACGGGTCGGTGGACGGTCCGTGCGGGGAGCGGGGGCCGCGTCGGCCGCGTCACCCGTCCGGGTGGTTCTCGGGCCTGCGCACGCGGTGACACGCGGCGTCGGACCGCCGGGACGTGGCGCGATGTCGGTGGCGCACGGCACGATCGGGTCATGCCCGATGACGACGCAGTCTCAGAGCGCTATGACCGTGCAGGTCGGCGCGGTCGTCGCCCGGTCACGACGCGCCCCGGGCCGCTCGCCGGGGTGCTCGCCGGCGTCGTCGGTGCGACCCTCGCGCTCTCGCCCGAGCTCCTCCTCGTGCCCGGCGGCGCCTACCTCACCGTCCCCGCGCTCCGGTCGCCGCTGCTGCTCGTCGCGATCGTCGCCGTCGTCGTCGGCGTGCTCGTCGCCCGCCGCCACCCCGGCTGGGCGACCGTGCTGGTCCTCATGCCGTTCGCGACGACCGTCTGGACCGGCTGGTTCGTCCTCGGCTGGTGGGCGGGCCTCGTCGCCGTCGCGGCCGTGGCCGCCCACCGTGCGCCGTGGCGTGCCCTGCCACCCGCCGCCGCCGCGGTCGCCGTCACCAGCTGGTTCACGGTCTCCGACATCGTCGCGTCCGTCCCGCTCGGGTCGAGCGCCGTGGGCGACGACGGCCGCGACGGGCTCGTGTCGCTCGCCGCGATGCTCGGGCTCCTCGTCGGCGCCGTCGCGGTCGCGACCGTCGGCGGGATGGT
>NZ_JAAXOY010000180.1 GCF_012396155.1 Cellulomonas septica
GCGCGGGCTCGCGCGGCGCGGACGGCTCGACCTGCCCGGCGTGCGGGTCGCGGGCGCCGACGTGCTGACCGCGCGCGAGGTCGAGGTGCTCGGGCTCGTCGCGCAGGGCCTGTCGAACCGGCAGATCGGGGAGAAGCTCTTCATCTCCGGCAAGACGGTGTCGGTGCACATCTCGAACCTGCTCGCGAAGCTCGGGGTGTCGGGGCGCGCGGAGGCCGTGTCGGTCGCGCACCAGCGCGGGCTCATCGGCACGGACGTCTGACCGCGCCGCCCGCGTCATGCCCATGGGCGGGCGGGCGGCGCGACGCGCCCACCTGCACGGGCGCGTGTCGGGGGCCGGCTCTAGCGTGGGCCCCATGTCACCGTCGAAGACGCCCGCGGTCGAGCTCGACGTGCGCGGCCGCACGGTCCGCGTCAGCAGCCCCGACAAGGTGTACTTCCCCGAGCGGGGCCTGACGAAGCTCGACGTCGTCCAGTACTTCGTCGCCGTGGGCGACGGGATCCTGGGTGCCCTGCTCGACCGCCCGACCACGCTCGAGCGCTGGCCCAAGGGCGTGTTCGAGGGCGCGAAGCTCGCGACCCGCATGGACTCGACGGGCGACGCGTTCTACCAGAAGCGCGTCCCGCAGGGCGCCCCCGACTACGTGCGCACCGCCCGCATCGCGTTCCCCAGCGGCCGGACCGCCGACGAGGTCGCGCCCAGCGAGCTCGCGGTCGTCGCGTGGGCCGCCAACCTCGGCACGCTCACGTTCCACCCGTGGCCCGTGCTGGGCGACGACGTCGACTCCCCCGACCAGATCCGGATCGACCTCGACCCGCAGCCCGGCACCGACTTCTCCGACGCGGCACGCGTCGCCCCGCACGTGCGCGAGCTGCTCGCCGAGCACGGCATGGAGGGCACGCCCAAGACGTCCGGCGGCCGCGGCATCCACGTCTTCGTGCCGATCGAGCCGCGCTGGTCGTTCACCGACGCGCGCCGGGCGACCATCGCGTTCGGCCGCGAGCTCGAGAGGCGCATGCCCGAGCAGGTCACGATGAAGTGGTGGAAGGAGGAGCGCGGCCAGAAGATCTTCGTCGACTACAACCAGATGGCCCGCGACCGCACCATCGCGTCCGCCTACTCGATCCGCACCAACCCGCGCGCGACCGTGTCCGCCCCGCTGCGCTGGGACGAGGTCGGCGACGTGCACCCCGACGACTTCGACGTCACCACCATGCCGGCGCGGTTCGCCGAGGTCGGCGACCTGTTCGCCCCGCTCGTCGCGCGCGCCGCCCCGCGGTACTCGATCGAGTCGCTGCTCGAGCTCGCCGACAAGCAGGAGCGCGACGACGGCCACGGCGACCTGCCCTACCCGCCCGAGTACCCGAAGATGCCCGGCGAGCCGAAGCGCGTGCAGCCGAGCCGCGACCGTGACAGGCCGCGCTGACGACACCGGGCCGACCCGGCCCGACCCTCCGACGGACACGCCGCGGCACGGGGCGTCGTCCGCGCCGTCGCAGCCGTCGACGCGCGACGGGGCGGCGGCGCGCGCCGACGCGTCCGCACCGCCGACCTCGACCGTCGTGGAGTACCGGTCCGCGCGGGGGCGGTGGGTGCTCGTCGCGACCGTGCTGGGGTCCGCGATCGCGTTCATCGACGCGACCGTCGTCACGATCGCGCTGCCGCGCATCGCCGACGAGCTCGACGCGACGACCGCCGACCTGCAGTGGACCGTCAACGGCTACGCCCTGACGCTCGCCGCGTTCCTGCTGCTCGGCGGGTCGCTGGGCGACCGGTTCGGGCGCCGGCGCGTGTTCCTGGTCGGGGTCGTGTGGTTCGCGGTCGCGTCGCTCGCGTGCGCGCTCGCGCCGACCGTCGGGCTGCTCGTCGCGGCCCGCGCGCTGCAGGGCGTCGGCGGCGCGCTGCTCACCCCCGGCTCGCTCGCGATCATCCAGTCGACGTTCGCGGGCGAGGACCGCGGCCGCGCCATCGGCGCGTGGTCGGGGCTCGGCGGGATCGCGGGCGCGGTCGCACCGTTCCTGGGCGGCTGGATCGTCGAGGTCACGTCGTGGCGGTGGGTGTTCGGCATCAACCTGCCGATCGCGGCCGTCGTGGTGGTCGTCGCGCTGAAGGCCGTCCCGGAGACGCTCGACCCGGGAGCGGTACGCCGGCTCGACGTCGCCGGGACCGCGCTGGCCGCCCTCGGCCTCGCAGCCCTCACGTGGGCCTTCACGGCGTGGACGGAGGACGGTTCCCTGCGGCCCGCGGTCGCGGCCGTGCTCGCCGCGGGCGTGCTCGCGCTCGTCGCGTTCGTGGTCGTCGAGTCGCGCGCGGCGGCGCCGCTCGTGCCGCCGCGACTGTTCCGCTGGCGCCCCTTCGCGGGCACCAACGCGGCGACGCTCGTCGTGTACGCGGCGCTGTCGGGTGTCTTCTTCTTCCTCGTCGTCACCCTCCAGGTGGTGTCGGGCTACTCGCCGCTCGCCGCGGGCCTCGCACCGGTCCCCGTCACGCTGCTCCTCCTGCTGCTGTCGTCGACGTCCGGCGCGCTCGGCGTGCGGCTCGGACCGCGCCTGCCCATGACCGTCGGGCCGCTCGTCTGCGCCGGCGCGACCGTGCTGCTCGCCGGGATCGGCCCGTCGGCGCCGTACCTGACGGCCGTCCTCCCGGGCGTGCTCCTGTTCGGGCTCGGCCTCGCGGCGGTCGTCGCGCCGCTCACGACGACCGCGCTGGCGTCCGCGCCGGACCGGCTCGCAGGGGTCGCGTCGGGTGTCAACAACGCGGTCGCGCGCGTCGCCGGGATCGCCGCCGCCAAGCGCACGGCCGAGCTGCTGCCGCTCGCGCACGTCATCGGCGTGCACGGCGTCGTGGTCGACCTGCGCGTGGAGGACGGCGGCGTCGCGATCGAGGCGACCGTCCGCACCGCCGACCGCACGGGCGTCGAGATGGAGGCGCTGACCGCGGTGTCCGTGACCGCGCTCGCGGTCGTCGACATGGTCAAGGGCCTCGACAAGTCCGTGTCGATCGCCGACGTCCGGCTCGAGGTCGCCAAGGCCGTGGTCGGGCAGGACGCCGCGGTCAGCGGCCTCGTCATCGCGCTGCTGTGCCGCGGCCACGTGCTGCTCGAGGGCGTCCCGGGCGTCGCCAAGACGCTGCTGGTCCGGTCGCTGTCGGCGGCGCTCGACCTGTCGACGAAGCGCGTGCAGTTCACGCCCGACCTCATGCCGGGCGACGTCACGGGCTCGCTCGTGTACGACGCGCGCACGGCCGAGTTCTCGTTCCGCGAGGGCCCGGTCTTCACGAACCTGCTGCTCGCGGACGAGATCAACCGCACGCCCCCGAAGACGCAGGCCTCGCTGCTCGAGGCGATGGAGGAGCGTCAGGTGTCGGTCGACGGCACCCCGCGCCCGCTCCCGGACCCGTTCCTCGTGATCGCGACGCAGAACCCGGTGGAGTACGAGGGCACCTACCCGCTGCCCGAGGCGCAGCTCGACCGGTTCCTGCTCAAGCTGACCCTGCCGCTGCCCGAGCGCGAGGACGAGGTCGAGGTCCTGGTCCGCCACGCGGGCGGGTTCGACCCGCGCGACCTCACGGCCGCCGGGGTGCGGCCCGTCGCCGACACCGCGCTGCTCGCGGCGCGGGGCGCTGTCGACCCGGATGTCGCAATCGCCATGGCGACCGGGGTCCGTGCGCGTCTCGGCGCCGACGTCGGTCTCGCCACGACGGGTGTCGCCGGCCCGACCGCGCAGGACGGTCACCCGCCCGGCACGGTGCACGTCGCGGTCGTCACGCCGTCCGGTGCGGCCGTGCGCTCGGTGCACCTCGACGGTGACCGGCCCGCGGTGCGGGCCGCGGCCGTGCGCACGGTGCTCGGCCTCGCGCTCGACGAGCTCGTCGGACACGCGCCAGGGTCGGGAACACCCGGGGCCCCAGGACCGTTGCACACCACGTGATGAGCACTCGACCCCCGGCCCGACGCACGCCCGCGCGCGCGGGAGGTGCGCGGTACGGTGGGAGTCTCCCGGCGCAGACGAAGCCGGGTGCAGTGGTGACGGGTCCCTCGCGGGTCCCGGCGCCGAGCGATGGGCCGGCACGCGACGCGAGAGGGGGAGCCCGGATGGTTGTGCTACGTCGAGAGATCGGCGACGTCCTGCGGGACGCTCGTCAGCGCCAGGGGCGCACCCTGCGTGAGGTGTCGTCCGCGGCCCGTGTCTCGCTGGGCTATCTCAGCGAGGTCGAGCGAGGGCAGAAGGAGGCGTCGTCGGAGCTGCTGAACAGCATCTGCGAGGCGCTGGACGTCCCGATGTCGCTCGTGCTGCGCGAGGTCAGCGACCGTGTCGCGGTGGCCGAGGGTCTGCTGATCCCCGACACCGTCCCGGCCGACCTCGCCGCGTCCGTCGGCGGCAGCGCCGACAACGGCTGGCAGCGCGGTCGCGCGGAGCTCGCCCCGATCGGGTAGCCCCGCCGTCCCGGCGCTGCCGGGCTCACGGTCCGTGGACCTCAGGTCCGCGGACCGTGCCATGTCGCCGCACGGGTGGTTCCCGCGTGCACGACGCCGCGCCACGCTGCGCCGGGCGGGTGACGCACGCGTCCGGAGTGTGGTCACGCCCGGGTGAAAACGGCCGCTACGACGACGTCGGCCGCGCCTGGCAGCGCGGGCACCAGAAGACCGGCCGTTCCATCGGTGGCCTGCGGGCCGTGCCCCGCGCGATCGGCGTCCCGCACCGCACGCACGGCCGCTGACGTCGCCCGTGCACCCGCTCGTCCGGACGCCCCGTCGCGACCGAGCGCTGCATGAGCCGCCGGGCGGTCCCGAGGACGCGCGCCGGGTCCGGCACCTGGTCCGCGGGGGTCCACGGCCAGACGCGCTCCGCGAAGAGCGACTCCGCCATGAAGATCGTGCCGATCCCCGCGACGGCAGTCTGGTCGAGCAGCACCTCCGCCACGGGCGTCGCGCCGCGGTCGGCCCAGCGGCGCAGCACCTCCTCGACGTCGAACTCGTCGTCGAGGACGTCCGGGCCGAGGTGCCCGACGAGCGTGTGCTCGTCGCGCGTGGCGACGACGTCGAGCATCCCGAGCAGGCGTCCGAGCGCGGTCCACCGCTCGGTCGCGAGCACCGCGCGGATCTGGGGCGCACGCGCCTGCGCCTGCGGTGACCCCGTGGCCGCGACCCGCCACGTCCCGTCCATGCGCAGGTGCGTGTGCAGCGTGCGCCCGTCGTCGAACCGCGTGAGCAGGTGCTTGCCGTACGCCGTGGTGCCGAGCACCGTCCGCCCGACGAGGTGGACGCCCGCCGCGGTCGGCCACCGGAGCTCGGCGCGCACGAGCGGCTCCCCGACCAGCGCGGCGTTCAGGCGGGCCGCCGTGCGACGCAGGACGTCACCCTCGGGCATCGGCGGTCCTCACGACTGCCCGCGCAGCCGCAGCCCGCGCGGTGTCGGCGCGAACCCGGCCGCGACGAGCGCCTGGCCCACCGGCCCGTGCAGCGCGCCGTCCGCGAGGACCTCGGCACCGTCGAGACGCGTCACCGTGAGGCGTCCCGAGTGGCGCGTGCGCACGGCCTCGGCGAGCCCGTGGGCGGCGGCCTCGAGGACGGCGACGTCGGACGCGAACGACAGTGCGGTCCGGCCGCCCCGTTCGAGGTAGAGGACGAGCGCGCCGTCGACCAGGACGACGAGGGCACCCGCCTTGCGGCCCGGCCGGTGGCGTCCGGGCGTGGGCGCGGGCCGTGCGGCGTCCGCCGACCCGGGGGTGTCGCGCTCGAC
>NZ_JAAXOY010000181.1 GCF_012396155.1 Cellulomonas septica
CCCCGCGACGGGCCCGTCGCGACGCGTTCCGGTGCGTCCGTCGTTCGGCAAGCCGTCGACGCGGCCGGTGAAGGCGGTCGCCGCCTCCGCCTCCGCGGCGACGGGCTCGTCCGACGAGTCGGGCGCGTCCTCCGGCGGTCCCACGAGAGGCTCGGGCGGGCGGCCGCGCTGGCTGCTGCCGGCGATCATCGGCGCCGTCGTGGTCGTGATCGCGGTGGTCGTCGGCGGCATCCTGATGTCGCGGAGCACCGGTGACGAGACGCCCCCGCCGGTGGCGAGCACGATCCTGCTGCCCTCGCCGACGCCGACGATCCAGCCCGCGGCCCGGACCGCGACGACGGCGTTCGCGACCGCCCTGCCGACGACGGTCCTCCAGTACGCGCTGACGGGTTCCGCGCCCGACGACGAGTGGCTGGCGGCCGGTGCGGTCGAGGCGTACACGGACACGTTCGGCGACGGCGCGGACGGCGAGGTCGTCGTGCGGGCCGGTCAGTGGGAGACGCCGGAGGAGGCGTCGGCGTTCGCCGCGCAGCTCGTCGCGGCCCTCCCCACCGCGGCGGCCGAGCCGAGCCCGTCCGCGACCGCCGGTGCGGCCGACGCCGGGCTGCCCCAGACGGGCGAGGTCGTCGCGGGTGGCACGCCGGCCGGGACGTACACGATCGTCGACGCCGGTGACGGCACCGGTGTCGCGGTGTGGACCAACGGCTCGTCGGTGTTCCACGTCGTCGCCCCGGTCGCGGACATCGCCGACCTCTACGCGGCCTTCCCGCTCTAGCCCTCTGCACCGCTGCCCGTCGGGCCCCGGACGCGTCACGCGCCGGGGCCCGACGTCGTCCTGCGCCCAGCCGCGACCCGTCGCCCCTGCGCCCGGTACGACCCCTCGTCGGGCGCCGTCGTGCCTCCCGTCACCCGTCCGGGCGATTCGTCGGAAGACGTCCTGCGGCCCGTGCGGCGTGTCGCGCCCCGGCGCGTCCGGGCGAACTGGACGCTGCCCTTGTGGACCCGGTTGTGCACGGTGCTGTGCGGCTGCTGGGGACGCCTGTGGACGGTCCGCGAACCCGCAGGTCGGGGGCTCTGTCGGACCTCGGCGATACCCTGGGTTCTCCACAGGGTGAAGTTGAACGACACGGATGTAACACAATCCCTAGTGGTGGCTTGTGAGTCGCACCCCTAGGTGTAGTGTTGAAGTCGACGCGGTGGGGGAACCGCGATCGGCTCCGCAAGGGGCCCACGGACCATCGCGACCCACTCCGGGGGGAGCGTCGCGCGAGAGTGAACTAGGAGCCACGATGACGATCACGGTCTACAGCAAGCCGGCGTGCGTGCAGTGCAACGCGACCTACCGCGCGCTCGACAAGCTGGGTGCCGAGTACACCGTCGTGGACATCAGCGAGGACGCCGACGCGCGTGACTACGTCATGTCGCTCGGCCACCTCCAGGCCCCCGTCGTGATCGTCGACGGCGACCACTGGTCGGGCTACCGCCCGGACCGCATCAAGGCGCTCGCCGACCGCATGGCCGCCGCCGTCGCCTGACGCACGCGGGCGGCCGGACGGGTCGCCCACCACGGACGCCCCGGGCCGGCGCAGGACTCGCACCGCGCCGGCCCGGCGGGCATCCGCCCCCGGTACGGAAGACGAAGAGGGTCGGCTCCGCCGTGCCCAGGCACCGACACCGCACCGACAGCGCACACCGAGAACGACGGCCCGGCCGTCCGACCGAGGCGAGGGGAGCAGGCGATGAGCTCGCTGGTCTACTTCTCCTCCGCCTCGAACAACACGCACCGCTTCGTGGAGAAGCTGGGCCTGCCGGCCCAGCGCATCCCGCTGCGGCCGACTGACCCGTTCCTGCACGTGACGGAGCCGTACGTCCTGGTCGTCCCCACCTACGGCGGGGGCAACGAGGGCGGCGCCGTGCCGCGGCAGGTCGTGAAGTTCCTCAACGACGAGGGCAACCGGTCGCTCATCCGCGGCGTCATCGCGGCGGGCAACACCAACTTCGGCGAGGCCTACTGCATCGCGGGGGACATCGTCGCGGCCAAGTGCCGCGTCCCCTACCTGTACGGGTTCGAGCTCATGGGAACGAACGAGGACGTGCACCGCGTCCGCGAGGGATTGAGGACATTTTGGCAGCGACAGTCGCAGATACCCGCGTAGAGCTGACGGGGCTGGACTACCACGCCCTGAACGCGATGCTGAACCTCTACGACGCGGACGGGAAGATCCAGTTCGACAAGGACCGTGAGGCGGCGCGGCAGTACTTCCTGCAGCACGTCAACCAGAACACGGTCTTCTTCCACGACCTCGACGAGAAGCTCGAGTACCTGGTCGAGAACAAGTACTACGACCCGGCGGTGCTCGCGCAGTACGACCGCGCGTTCATCAAGACGCTCTTCGAGTACGCGTACTCGAAGAAGTTCCGCTTCCAGACCTTCCTCGGCGCGTTCAAGTACTACACGTCGTACACGCTGAAGACGTTCGACGGGAAGCGGTACCTCGAGCGCTTCGAGGACCGCGTCTGCATGGTCGCGCTGAGCCTCGCCGAGGGCGACCAGGACTTCGCGATCAGCCTGGTCGACGAGATCGTCTCGGGCCGCTTCCAGCCGGCGACGCCGACGTTCCTCAACCTCGGCAAGGCGCAGCGCGGCGAGCCCGTCTCCTGCTTCCTGCTGCGCATCGAGGACAACATGGAGTCCATCGCGCGCGGCATCAACTCCGCCCTGCAGCTGTCCAAGCGCGGCGGCGGCGTCGCGCTCCTGCTCAGCAACATCCGCGAGCACGGCGCGCCCATCAAGCACATCGAGAACCAGAGCTCGGGCGTCATCCCCGTCATGAAGCTCCTCGAGGACTCGTTCTCGTACGCGAACCAGCTCGGCGCACGCCAGGGCGCGGGTGCGGTCTACCTGCACGCGCACCACCCGGACATCTACCGGTTCCTCGACACCAAGCGCGAGAACGCCGACGAGAAGATCCGCATCAAGACGCTGTCGCTCGGCGTCGTCATCCCGGACATCACGTTCGAGCTGGCGAAGAAGAACGAGCCGATGTACCTGTTCTCGCCGTACGACGTCGAGCGCGTGTACGGGGTGCCGTTCGCGGACATCGACGTCACCGAGAAGTACTACGAGATGGTCGACAACGCGGCCATCCGCAAGACGAAGATCAACGCGCGCGAGTTCTTCCAGACGCTCGCCGAGCTGCAGTTCGAGTCCGGCTACCCGTACGTGATGTTCGAGGACACGGTCAACCGTGCGAACCCCGTCAAGGGCAAGATCACGCACTCGAACCTCTGCTCGGAGATCCTCCAGGTGTCGACCCCGTCGACGTTCAACGAGGACCTCTCCTACAAGGAGGTCGGCCGCGACATCTCCTGCAACCTCGGCTCGATGAACATCGCGCTCGCGATGGACGGCCCGGACTTCGGCAAGTCGGTCGAGACCGCGATCCGCGCCCTGACGGCTGTGTCCGACCAGACGGACATCGAGTCGGTGCCGTCGGTCAAGCGTGCCAACCGCGGCGGCCACGCGATCGGCCTCGGCCAGATGAACCTGCACGGCTACCTGGCGCGCGAGCGGATCTTCTACGGGTCCGACGAGGGCCTCGACTTCACGAACATCTACTTCTACACGGTCGCCTACCACGCGATCCGTGCGTCGAACCTGCTCGCGCAGGAGCGCAAGCAGGCGTTCTACGGGTTCGAGGACTCGAAGTACGCGACGGGCGAGTACTTCCAGAAGTACGTCGAGAAGGAGTGGGCTCCGCGCACCGAGCGCATCCGCGCGCTCTTCGCCGACGCGGGCGTGCACATCCCGACGCAGGACGACTGGCGTGAGCTGGCCGCCTCCGTCAAGGAGCACGGCATCTACAACCAGAACCTGCAGGCCGTCCCGCCGACCGGCTCGATCTCGTACATCAACCACTCGACGTCGTCGATCCACCCGATCGCGTCGAAGATCGAGATCCGCAAGGAAGGCAAGATCGGCCGCGTCTACTACCCGGCGCCGTTCATGACGAACGACAACCTGGAGTACTACCAGGACGCGTACGAGATCGGCTACGAGAAGGTCATCGACACCTACGCCGAGGCGACGCAGCACGTCGACCAGGGCCTGTCGCTGACGCTGTTCTTCAAGGACACGGCGACGACCCGTGACCTCAACCGGGCGCAGATCTACGCCTGGAAGAAGGGCATCAAGACGATCTACTACATCCGCCTCCGCCAGCTCGCCCTGGAGGGCACGGAGGTCGAGGGCTGCGTCAGCTGCATGCTGTGATTGATCGACGCCCTCCTCGTCGGTCCGCCGTGGTGACCTCACCTCCGAGCGGACCGACGAGGGCGCCGGCTCCGGCGTGGTGGGCGTCAAGGCCGCCGAAGGCGGCCCGGGCAGAGTCGGCGCCCTCGTCGGGCCGCGGACGGGACCACACGAGAAGGAACGACGGGACATGACCCCCACGGGGAAGCTGAAGCTGATCGACCGCGTGTCGGCGATCAACTGGAACCGGCTCGAGGACGAGAAGGACGCCGAGGTCTGGGACCGGCTCGTCGGCAACTTCTGGCTGCCGGAGAAGGTGCCGGTGTCGAACGACATCCAGTCGTGGGCGACGCTCACCGAGCAGGAGAAGACGCTCACGATGCGCGTCTTCACCGGCCTGACGCTGCTCGACACGATCCAGGGCACCGTCGGCGCGGTCAGCCTGATCCCGGACGCGATCACGCCGCACGAGGAGGCCGTCTACACGAACATCGCGTTCATGGAGTCGGTGCACGCCAAGTCGTACTCGTCGATCTTCTCGACGCTGTGCTCCACCAAGGAGATCGACGAGGCGTTCCGCTGGTCGGAGGAGAACCCGAACCTGCAGCGCAAGGCCGAGATCGTCATGCAGTACTACAAGGGTGACTCGCCGCTGAAGCGGAAGGTCGCGAGCACGCTGCTCGAGTCGTTCCTCTTCTACTCGGGCTTCTACCTGCCCATGTACTGGTCGAGCCGCGCGAAGCTCACGAACACGGCCGACCTGATCCGCCTGATCATCCGTGACGAGGCGGTGCACGGGTACTACATCGGCTACAAGTTCCAGAAGGGCCTCGAGGCGTTGTCGGCCGAGGAGCGCCAGGAGCTCAAGGACTACACGTTCGAGCTGCTCTTCGAGCTGTACGACAACGAGGTGGAGTACACGCAGGACCTGTACGACGGCGTCGGGCTGACCGAGGACGTCAAGAAGTTCCTGCGCTACAACGCCAACAAGGCCCTGATGAACCTCGGCTACGAGGCGCTGTTCCCGCGCGACGAGACCGACGTGAACCCGGCGATCCTGTCGGCGCTGTCGCCGAACGCGGACGAGAACCACGACTTCTTCTCGGGGTCGGGCTCGTCGTACGTCATCGGCAAGGCCGTCAACACCGAGGACGAGGACTGGGACTTCTGATCCGGTCCTGACGCACGCCACGAGAGGCCCGCACCCCCCGGGGGTTGCGGGCCTCTCGCGCGTCACGACGGGCGGCTCGCGGCCGTCGCGGCGTTGCGGGCGGCGAGCCGGGCGAACGCGTCGGTGAGCTCGGGCGGGGAGACGACGTCGACGTCGGTGTCGAAGCGGTTGAGCGACGCGGCGAGCGCGACCCACGACCACGAGCCGGTCGTGAGGCGGCAGCGGTCGGGTCCGAGGTCCTCGACGACCCCGTCGCCGGCGAAGGGGCGGACGGCGGCGGCGGGGCTGTGCAGGACGACCGTGCCGCGGCAG
>NZ_JAAXOY010000182.1 GCF_012396155.1 Cellulomonas septica
GGCCAGGTCGGCCTGCGCGACGTCGTCGACCATGAGCGTCACGGCCGCCGCGGCGCGCGGGTCGGCGGCGACCTCGTCGAGCGCACCCGTGTCGACGCTCGGGTAGCCGAGCAGCACGTCGTCGACGCCCTCGCGCGCCAGCCACACGGCCTCGCGCACCGAGTACGCCATGACACCCGCGAACCCGGGCCGGGGGCCGTCGAACCCGCTGGCGCCGCCGGGGTCGATGACGACGGCGTGCCCGGAGCGTCGCCCGACGGGGATCTCGAGCACGTCACCGACGTGCAGGCCTTCGAGCGAGCGGGCGACGTCGGCCCGACGGGCGGCGGCCGCGGCGCGGGACTGGTCGCGCTCGAGCCGGCTGATGTCACGGCGGATGCGCGCGTACTCGGCGAAGTCGCCGAGGTGGCACCGCATGGCCTCGGCGTACCCGTCGAGCGCCTCGGCGTGCGACTGCGCCTGCCGGGCGAGCCCGACGACTCCCCGGTCCGCCTGGAACTGCGCGAAGGACGTCTCCAGGACCTCGCGGGCACGGTCGCGACCCACCTGCGCGACGAGGTTGACCGCCATGTTGTACGTGGGCCGGAAGCTCGAGCGCAGCGGGTAGAGCCGCTTCGACGCGAGGCCCGCGAGCTGCACCGGGTCGAGCCCGGAGTGCGCGACGACGACGGCGTGCCCCTCGGTGTCGATGCCGCGGCGCCCCGCACGCCCGGTGAGCTGCGTGTACTCCCCCGGGGTCACGTCGACGTGGCTCGAACCGTCCCACTTGACGAGCTTCTCCAGGACCACGGACCGGGCGGGCATGTTGATGCCGAGCGCGAGCGTCTCCGTCGCGAACACGACCTTGACGAGGCCGCGGGAGAACAGGTCCTCGACGGTCTCCTTGAACAGCGGCAGCATGCCCGCGTGGTGCGCCGCGACACCCCGCGTGAGGGCGTCGAGGAGGTCCCAGTAGCCGAGCACGTCGAGATCCTCGGGCGGGACGGCGGCGCACCGCTCCTCGACGATGCGCCGGATCGTCGCCTGCTCGGCCGGGTCGGTGAGGCGCACGCCCGCGGCCAGGCACTGCTGCACGGCCCCCTCGCAGCCCGCGCGGGAGAAGATGAACACGATCGCCGGCAGGAGCTCGTCCTTGTCGAGCGCGTCGACCACCGCGAACCGCGGGGTCGGGCGCCCGAAGACCGACCCTCCCCCGGGCCGGTGCCCACCACGCCCGCGGTAGCCACGGTCACCCGGCCCGCGCCGCCCCGGGCCCTCCGAGCGCTCGCCGCGGCGCAGCAGCTGGACCAGGTCCGGGTTGATGGGCGGGTCGACACCCGGGTCCGTGGGGTCGACGTGGCCCGCGTACAGGTCGAGCAGGTCGCCGCGGACGAGGACGTGCTGGCCGAGCGGCACGGGACGGTGCTCGCTGACGACGACCTCGGTGTCGCCGCGGACCGTCGCGAGCCAGTCGCCGAACTCCTCCGCGTTCGAGACGGTCGCCGACAGCGACACGAGCTGCACGTCGTCGGGCAGGTGGATGATCACCTCCTCCCAGACGGGTCCACGGAACCGGTCGGCGAGGTAGTGCACCTCGTCCATCACGACGAACCCGAGCCCGGCGAGGGTCTGCGAGCCCGCGTACAGCATGTTGCGCAGCACCTCGGTCGTCATGACGACGACCGGCGCCTCCCCGTTGATGGTCGTGTCACCCGTGAGCAGCCCGACCCGCTCGGGGCCGTAGCGGCGCACCAGGTCGCCGTACTTCTGGTTCGACAGCGCCTTGATCGGCGTCGTGTAGAACGCCTTGCGACCCGCCGCGAGGGCCAGGTGCACCGCGAACTCCCCCACGACCGTCTTGCCCGCGCCCGTGGGCGCCGCGACGAGGACGCCGCTGCCGCGCTCGAGGGCGGCGCACGCCTCGACCTGGAAGTCGTCGAGGGGGAAGCTCAGCAGCTCGCGGAACTGCGCGAGCTCGCCGCGCTCGGTCTCCGCGCGGCGGCGCGCGGCCGCGTACCGCTCGGCGGGCGACGGCTCGGCCGACACCGTCGACGAGCCGGGACCGGAGGACGGACGACGCCTGCGTGACACCACACGCACACCCTAGGCACGCGGGGGCACGTCGCACGCTCCGAGCCCCGGGCGCGCCGCGCGCGCTCGCGGACGGGTCAGGCGAGGACGGACAGGGCCCCCGGGTCGACCTGGACGCGCAGCGGGAGCGGCCCGACCCGCTCACCGTCCGCGAACGCCGCCGGAGGCGCCACCCCCGTGTCGAGGAGCGGCTCGATGAGCACCGACCGGCTGCGCACGACGGTCACCGCCGGGTGGTGCACGTGCCGGCCCTGGTAGATGCCGGGGAAGATCCGCGTCACCGCCGACCGCGAGAGCGGTCCCGCGACGACGACGTCGAGCAGGCCGTCGTCGACCTGCGCGTCGGGCGCGATCCGCAGCCCGCCGCCGAACGACCGGACGTTCGCGACGGCGACGAGCGTGCCGGCCGACTCCCACGTCCGGTCGTCGAGGGTCACGCGGTACCCGTAGGGCCGGAACGCGGCGAGCTCGGCCGCCAGGGCGCGCACGTACCGGGCCGACCCGGCGGGCCACGTCATGGTGTTCGCACGCGCGTTCACGGCCGCGTCGATCCCGCACGACAGCACGCCGAGGAACCACTCGTGCGCGGAGTGCTCGGGCGTGCCGGCGCGCACCGCGTCGATCCGGCGCGGGCCCGTGTCGAGCGCGCGCTCGACGACGTCGACGGCCGCCTCGACGTCGCCGCGCGGGAGCCCCAGCGCGCGGGCGATGTCGTTGCCCGTGCCGGCCGCGACGATCCCGAGCGGCAGCGCGGTGCCCGCGACGACGTTCGCCCCGAGGTGCACCATGCCGTCGCCGCCGACCACGACGAGCGCGTCGAGACCCTGGACCGCGGCCGCACGCGCCCGGTCGGTGGCCTGCGCGAGCGTCGGCGCGGACAGGTCCTCGACCTTCGTGCCGCGCGCCACCAGCAGCTCGTGCACGCGCCGGCCCGCCTGCGCCCCGCGTCCCTTGCCCGCCGTCGGGTTCACGACGACGCCGACGTGCCTCACGTGGCGGCAGGCTCGGCGTCGTCGGGGAACGTGCCGTCGAGACGCGGCAGGCCCGCCGCGACCCGACGACGGTCGACCCGACGGTCGTGCACCGTGCAGATCACCAGCGCCCCCGCGTAGAGCAGGCAGATCGGGATCGCGACCGCGATCATCGTGATCGCGTCCGGCGTGGGCGTCATGATCGCGCTGAACGTGAACGCGATCATCACGGCCCACCGCCAGCCCTTGCGCCACGTCGCCGCCGTGCCGAGACCCGCGAAGTTCAGCGCGACCATCACCACGGGCAGCAGGAACGCGAGGCCGAAGACGAGCATCACGCGCATGACGAACCCGAGGTACGTCTGCGCGTCCACCAGGTTGGTCGCACCCGACGGCGTGAACTCGATGAGGAGCTGCACGGCGTGCGGCAGCACGTACCAGGCCAGCAGCGCACCACCCAGGAACAGCGGCACGGCCGCACCCAGGAACCCGAACGCGTACCCGCGCTCACGGCGGGTCAGCCCGGGCGTGATGAACGCCCACAGCTGGTACAGCCACCACGGGCTCGACAGGATCACGCCCAGGAAGATCGTGATCTTGACCCGCATGTCGAAGGGCGCGGCGACGCCCGCGAAGTTCAGGGAGACGAGCCCGTCACGCGTCGATCCGGCGGCCTCCAACGGCTGCTGGATGGCCTCGAAGACGGGGTCGTAGAAGATCCAGGCGAGCACGGCGCCGAGCACGACGCCGATGGACGCGAGGACGAGGCGCTTCCTCAGCTCGAGGAGGTGGGCCCGCAGCGGCATCCTGCCGCCGGGGTCGCGCCCGCGGCGGGAGCTGCTCACGCGGTCAGACCTTCGGAGGCGTGGTGCCCTCGGTCGGCTCGTCAGGACGCTTGTCGTCGTCCCGCAGGTCCTTGACCTCGGTCTTGAAGATCTTCATCGACTGGCCGACGCTCTTGGCGAGCCCCGGGAGGCGGTTCGCCCCGAACAGCAGCAGGACGACCAGCACCAGCACGATGATGTGCCAGGCGCTCAGGTTTCGGATCACGGGGCTACCTCCGTCGCGGTGCGAGTCCCGCGAATCCTAACCCCGCCGGACCTGTCCGGATGCTCCCTCAGCTCCAGTACGCACGCCACGACTCGCGCGTGCGCCAGTGCCGCTGCTCGCGCGCCGCGCGACGTGCGGTGCGCTCCTCACGGAGGGCCGCCCGACGCTCGACCAGCGGACCCCGCGGCGTCAGCACCGTCGGCCCGGTGTCCACGCGGTTCTGCTCCGCCAGCGCCTGCAGCTCCGCCAGCCGGTCGCCGAGCTGCTCCCACGTCTGCCCGGCCTTCGCGAGCTCCCGGCCGAGCGCGAGCCCCGACCGCCAGAGCCGCCGCCCCAGGAAGAACGCGCCGACGAGCGTGCCCACGACCAGCACCGTCCACACGGTGAACCACAGCACGGCGTCAGCCCTCCTCGTCCGCGAGCGGCCCGTACGCGGCCAGCGCGGCGCGCGCGGCTGCCGCGACCTCCGTCGCCACCCGCGCGGGCCGCACGTCGAGCACCTCGTCCGCGACCTGCAGCACCAGGTGCCGCAGCCACGCCGGGCGCAGGACACGCAGGTCCACCTCGAACGAGCCGTCCTCGAGGTTCCGCACCGCCTCCACGGGCGTGCTCTCCGCGACCCACCGCGCCGAGCTGCGCAGGTGCAACGTCACGAGCTCGCCGTCCGGTCCGGGCTGGAACTCCCCCGCGTCCGGCGCGACCGTGTGGTCCGCGACCGGCGCGTCGAGCACCTCCGCCGCCAGGATGCGGTCCACCCGGAACAGGCGCTCCCCGTCGACGAGGCGGCACCACGCCAGCAGGTACGAGCGCTCGTCGTCCGTGACGAGCCGCAGCGGGTCCACGTCCCGCTCCGTCGTCACGTCCGACGCGTCCACGTACCGCAGGTGCAGACGGCGCCCGTTGCGCAGCGCCGTCGCCACCGCCGTCGCCACGTCCGGCGCCGCGTCGAGCCCCAGCCGCACGTCGAGCGCCGCCGCCGCGTCACCCGCCGCCGCCGTCAGCTTGTCCAGCGCGGACGACAGCACCGCGGCCTGCTCCGGGTCGAGCGCCGGCCGCAGCGACGAGTCCAGCGCCCGCAGCGCCGCGAGCAGCGCCACCGCCTCACGCGCGCCCAGCCGCAGCGGACGCGTCATCCCCCGCGACTCCGTGAGCCGCACGACACCCTGCTCGTACGACGCCGCGTCGAAGTCGATCAGGTCGTGCGGGAAGTACCCCGGCGTCCCCGTGACCCACAACGTGTCGATGTCCGACAGCACCTGGTCCGCCGTCACCCCGAACTGCTCCGCGATCTCCTCCACCGGGACACCCGCGTGCCGGTCCAGGTACGTGATCATCCCGAGCATGCGCAGCAGGCGGTCGCTCGCGCGCTCAGCCATCCGACCCTCCCCCGACGCTCGTCCGGTCCAGCGTCGCCGCCGTCCGCAGCAGGTGCAGCACCGCGTGCCGCACGCTCGGCGGGTCCAGCACCACCACCGCGTCGCCGTACCCCACGAGCTCCTCCGCCAGCTCCCAGTCCAGCCGGAACGGCACGTGCACCACGTCCCGCTGCGCCAGCGCCGCCGCCGCACGCGGGTCCGACCACACGTCCGGCGCGTCCACCGGCGCCGGCACC
>NZ_JAAXOY010000183.1 GCF_012396155.1 Cellulomonas septica
GGCTGCCGCGGGACGCTCGTCGCCGTCTGGCCCGCGACCGCACCGCGCAGGCCGCCCTGCAGCAGGACCGACAGCTCCGGGCGGCTCGCGCGTCGCGTCAGCACGACGACACGCGGTGCGCCCCGGCGGCGCAGGTTCTGGACGAGCGCGACACCGTCGCCGTCGGCGATCTCCGACACCACCACGCACATCTGCTGCGGCGGCGCTGCCGGGCGTCGGGTCGTCGGCACGGTCGTCCGCACGGCGACCCGGCGGAGCGGGGCGACGTCGCGGCGGAGGGGCTCGATGCTCACGGTCCTCTCATCGGCAGCACCTCTGGGCCACTTGAGGGACAGGACGTCACGGATCCACGGGAAGTCGTGATAGTGCGCGGAGCCGGCACGACGACGCTGGTCAGCGACGAGGACGCCGCGGTCCGACGACGCGGGTCGGGGAGGACCGCGGCGCGGCCGGGCGACGACGAGAGCCGGCGGCGGCGGCGAGCCGGGTCGGTGACGAGGGCGACGTGGGTCAGCGACGGGGGCCGAGGGGCACGACGCCCTCGGGCAGCGGCGGCAGGCCGGCCGCGGTGCACAGCAGCGTCGCCCACGCACGCAGGTGCGGACCGAGGTCCTCACCCGCGGCGGTCCACGACGCCCGGATCTCCAGCTCGGTCTGCTCCGCGCGACGCTCGAGCGCGCCGAAGCTCTGCGACAGCACGCGCGTGACGGTGCCGCCCGCCGCGTGCGGCTCGAGGCCGGCCGACTCGAGCGCGTCGGTGAACCAGGTCCACGCGACCTCGGCGAGCAGCGGGTCGGTGCCGACCTCGGCCTCCAGCGTGGCGCGCACCAGCGTCACGAGGCGGAACGAGCCCTCCCACGCCTCCTGCCCCTCGGGGTCGTAGAGCACGACGAACCGGCCCGACGCGAGCTCGGCGGCGGCGACCGACCGGCGCGCGCTGCGCACCTCGGCCGTGAGCGCGGCGGAGAACGGGGCGATCCGGGCGGGGCCGGGGACCTCGTCGAGCACGACCTCGGACCGGACCGTCACGTTGCGCAGCGAACGCAGCGCACGGACGAACTCGGCGGGGACGTCCTCGGGACCTGCTGGAGTCACGCTGGGGAGCGTACGGGCGCGGTCGCCGTCTTGACGTCCGGCACGCCGCTCCCGCGTCATCGCGACGCCGCTAGGCTGACCGGGCACTCCCACCCGGACGTCGCGCACCCGCCCAGCGCCCCTCTGCGCACGGGTCGTCCCGCGCCCCGGGCCGTCGACGACAAGGAGCACCTCACGCATGGCCGCGAACACCACGGCACCCGGCACGGCGGAGATCGGCGTCACCGGTCTGGCGGTGATGGGCCGCAACCTGGCCCGGAACTTCGCCCGGAACGGGTTCACCGTCGCGATCCACAACCGGTCCTTCGCGAAGACGCAGTCGCTGCTGGCTGATCACGGGGACGAGGGCACGTTCGTCGCCTCGGAGAGCACCGCGGACTTCGTGGCCTCGCTGGCGCGGCCGCGCAAGATCGTGGTGATGGTCAAGGCCGGTGCCGCCACGGATGCGGTGATCGACGAGCTGGTGCCGTTGCTGGACGCGGGCGACATCGTGGTCGACGCGGGCAACGCGCACTTCCCGGACACGATCCGCCGCGAGCGTGCGCTGCGGGAGAAGGGCCTGCACTTCGTGGGCTCGGGGGTCTCCGGTGGTGAGGAGGGTGCGCTGCTGGGCCCGTCGATCATGCCCGGCGGCACGCGTGAGTCGTATGAGTGGTTGGGGCCGATCCTGGAGAAGATCGCGGCGAAGGTCGACGGGGTGCCGTGCTGCACCTACGTCGGGCCGGACGGTGCGGGGCACTTCGTGAAGATGGTGCACAACGGCATCGAGTACGCCGACATGCAGCTCATCGCCGAGGCCTACGACCTGCTCAAGCAGGGCCTGGGTGCGTCGGCGGCGGAGATCGGGCAGATCTTCGCGGAGTGGAACACCGGGGACCTGGAGTCGTTCCTCATCGAGATCACGGCCGACGTGCTGCAGCACGTCGACGCGGCCACCGGGTCTGCGTTCGTGGACGTCGTGCTGGACCAGGCCGAGCAGAAGGGCACCGGCCGCTGGACCGTGCAGAACGCCCTCGACCTCGGCGTGCCGATCACCGGGATCGCCGAGGCGACCTTCGCTCGCGCCCTGTCCGGGTCGGTGCCGCAGCGTCAGGCCGCCCGGGGCACGCTGCCCGCGCTAACCACGCCGTGGCAGGTCGAGGACCGGGAGGCGTTCATCGAGGACGTGCGCCTGGCCCTGTACGCCTCGAAGGTCGTGGCGTACTCGCAGGGGTTCGACCAGATCGCCGCGGCGTCGGCGGAGTTCGGGTGGGACATCGACCGCGGGGCGATGGCGCGGATCTGGCGCGGCGGGTGCATCATCCGGGCCCGGTTCCTCAACCGGATCACCGAGGCCTACGAGCGGGACGTGAACCTGCCGCTGCTGCTCGCCGACGAGTACTTCACCGGCGCCGTCGCCAACGGCGTCCAGGCCTGGCGGCGGGTCGTGTCCGGTGCCGCGCTGCACGGCGTGCCGACCCCGGCGTTCTCCTCCTCGCTCGCGTACTACGACGGGGTGCGTGCCGAGCGCCTGCCCGCCGCGCTGATCCAGGCCCAGCGCGACTTCTTCGGCGCCCACACCTACCGCCGCACCGACAAGGACGGCACGTTCCACACCGCGTGGTCCCTCGACCGCACCGAGCAGGACGCGTGAGCGAGCCCGTCTCCGCCACCGCCGCCCCGGGCACGACCCAGGGCGGCGGTGGTCCGCTCCAGCCCGTCATCCTCGGCGCCGACATCGGCGTCTACGCGATGGCCCGCTCGTTCCACGAGGCCTACGGCGTGCGGTCGGTCGTCGTCGCGGGTGCCGCGCTCGGTCCCGTCGCGCACTCGCGGATCGTCGACCACGAGATCGTCGCCGACGGGCACGACCCGCGACAGCTCGTCGACCGGCTGCTCGAAATCGCCCGCCGCATGCCCGACCGTCGGCTGCTGCTCATGGCGAACTCGGACTGGCTCGTGCGTGTCGTCGTGCAGCACCGCACCGAGCTCGAGCCGTACTACGTCGTGCCGTTCCTCTCGCAGGAGCTGCTCGACCAGATCTCCGACAAGGCGACGTTCGCGGAGATCTGCGAGCGGCTCGACATCTCCGTGCCGCGCACGATCGTCCAGGACTTCACGTCCGCCGACGAGGCCGGCTGGGCGCCCGCGCCGGTCGACCTCGACTACCCGCTCATCGCGAAGGCGGCGAGCAGCGCGGACTACCAGGACGTGGAGTTCGAGGGCAAGAAGAAGGTCTTCGAGATCGCGACGCCCGACGAGCTCGTGTGGCTCTGGGCAGCGCTGCGCGCCGCCGGCTTCCGCGGCCGGTTCGTCGTGCAGGAGCTCGTGCCCGGCGACGACACGCAGATGCGCTCGATCACCGCGTACGTCGACAGCCGTGGCGAGATCACGCTGCTGTGCAGCGCGCACGTGCTGCTCGAGGAGCACACGCCGTCCGGCCTGGGCAACCCGGCCGCGATGATCACCTACCGCGACGACGCGATGCTCGAGCAGGCCCGGCGGTTCCTCACGTCGACCGGCTACCGCGGCTTCGCGAACTTCGACGTCAAGGTCGACCCGCGCACCGGGCTGTTCCGGTTCTTCGAGGTCAACCCGCGGATCGGGCGGAACAACTACTACGTGACCGCCGCGGGTGCGAACCCCATGCGGTTCGTCGTCGAGGACCACGTCGAAGGTCGGGCCGTCGAGCCCGTCGTCGTCGAGCGCGAGGTCCTCTACTCGATCGTGCCGCACCGCCTGCTGCTGCGGTACGTGCGCGAGCCGCAGCTCGCGGCGCGCGTCCGACGGCTCGTGCGGTCCCGCGCCACCGCGCACCCGCTCGCCTACGGCAAGGACCTGTCGCCGCGCCGACGCGCCTACGTCTGGGCCGCCAAGCTCAACCAGGTGCGCAAGTTCCGCCGGTACTACCCGGAGGTCACGGACACCGGCTTCTGAGCCGGCTCGTCCGGTCGGCGCCGTGCGGCGTGCGGACCTCCACGACACGACGACGGCCCGCCCGCGAACCTCGCGGACGGGCCGTCGTCGTGCCGGGGGCCGAGCGGTCGCCGGGACCGCGCGGACCGGGTGGCGTCGAGCGCGTCAGCCGAGCTCGCTGGTCCCTGCGTACAGGTGCAGCACGGGGACCTGGAGGTCCTCGCGGGCCCGTGACGCCCAGTCGCGGTGGAACGTGTCCTCGAGCGCGTGCGGGTACGTGACGACGGCGACCTCGCGGACCCCGCCCGCGGCGACGGCCGCGCGCACCGCGGGGATCGGGTCGTCCTCGGTGATCTCCCCGGTCGCCGTGCGCCCGGCGGCGGTGAACGCCGCGACGCTGCCCGCGAGCTGCTCGGCGGCGGTCGCGCGGGCCTCGCGGACGCTCGGCTCCTTGCCGCGCGCGCGGTCGAACGCCTCGCGCAGCTCGCCGAGGCTGAGGTTGTCGATGATCGTCGAGAGCAGCGGGCGGTCGCTGTCAGCGGGGACGAGCACCCGGTACGCGAGCTCCTCGCCGTCGTGCAGCGACAGCAGGTGCTCGACGTCGGACGCGGTCAGGGTGTCCTCGACCAGGACCAGGATCGTGTCGGTCACGCGCCGAGCCTAACGACCTGCCAGCGTCCCAGCAGCACGCCGTCCCCGTGGAGCAGGTGCAGCGGCCGCAGGTGACGGGCCGGGTCGAACCACTCGGTGCGGTGCACGATGCGCGGCGCGGGACCGCCGACGAGCAGCGGGCTGGTCGTCACGCACAGCTCGTCGACGAGATCCGCGTCCAGCAGCTGACCGAGGAGCGTCGGCCCGCCCTCCGCGAGGACGTGCGACAGACCGCGGGCGCCGAGCGCGGCGAGCGCGACGCGCAGGTCCACGACCCCCGCGTCGGACTCGGTCACGATGACCCGCTCGGGACCGATCTGCTCGCGCAGCGCGTCGAGGCGCGGGCTCGCGCTCGTCGTGATGACCATCGGCGGCCGCTCCTCGTCGAGCAGCCCGGGCGGCAGGTCACCGCTCGCGCTCACGATCGCGAGCTCGACCTCGGGGGCGCGGCCGAACGCACGGCGCGCCTCGGCGAGACCGTCGGGCACGTCGAGCGCGGTGTAGCGCTCGGCGCGGGCCGTCTGCGCACCGACGAGCACGACGTCGGCGAGCGCGCGCAGCGTCCGGAACACCCGGAAGTCGGCGGGGTCGTTGATCGTGCCGCTGCGCTGGTCGACGCCCGTCGCGGCGCCGTCGACCGAGCTCACCATGTTGACGCGGACGTGGACGCCGCGCGGTGGGTCGACGGGCAGGCGGTCGGTGAAGAGGGCGAGCAGCTCGGCCTCGTCGGCGCGGGGCTCGAGGCGCTCACCGGCGCGTTCGAGGGGCAGCAGGACGTCGAGCGGGGGCAGGTCGTCGGTCTCCGGCACGGCGTTCACGCTAGGCCAGGTCGGCGGGGCAGGACAGTCGGGGCGGTGTGGGAAACCGCACGTCCACGCACGTCACCGCAGGTCGGGGTCGTGCCACCGTGGTCTGCCGGGCAGCGGTCGAGGCCGCGCCGCGCGGCCCGGATCAGCCGGGCAGGCGACCGGTCGCGGGGTCGTGCGGGCCGAGGACGTCGGCGAGCGCGGCGACCTCGCCGACCACGACGACG
>NZ_JAAXOY010000184.1 GCF_012396155.1 Cellulomonas septica
CGCGCCGACCGCGACGACGGCGGGCGCCGACTCGCCGAGGCGCGAGCGCACGTCGAGCACGAGCGTGCGGACGTCGTCGGCGGAGGCGTCCCCCGCGTCGTACGTGACGACGCGCGTGCCGTCGACGGTCTGCGCACCGTCCGCGATCGACCCGGCGGCCGCGAGGACCTGCGCCTGGCGTAGCGTCGCGAGCTCCTTCTCGGAGTCCTTGAGCTTGCCGAGCAGCGCGGAGACGCGCTCGGTCAGCTCGTCGGGGCGCGCCCCGAGCAGGCCCGAGAGCTGCCCGACGAGCGCGCGCTCCTTCGCCTGGTAGCCGTACGCGCCCGCGCCGACGAGCGCGTCGACGCGCCGCACGCCCGAGCCGATCGCCGACTCGGACAGCAGCGTGACGAGGCCCAGCTCGCCGGACCGCTTCACGTGCGTGCCCGCGCACAGCTCGAGCGACCAGCCGTCGCCGATGTCCACGACGCGCACCTCGTTGCCGTACTTCTCGCCGAACAGCGCCATCGCGCCGCGGCCGCGCGCCTCGTCGATGGGCATGACGGAGTCGGTGACCTCGAGGTCGTCCTGGAGGCGCTCGTTCACGCGCGCCTCGACCTCGGCGACCACCTCGGACGGCGTCGCCGACGGCGAGCGGAAGTCGAACCGCAGCCGGCTGGGCGCGTTGAGCGACCCCGCCTGGGTCGCACCCTCGCCGATCGACTCGTGCAGCGCCTTGTGCACGAGGTGGGTCGCGGTGTGGGCACGCGCGATCGCCCGGCGGCGCGCGAGGTCGATCCGCGCGGTCCCGGTCTCGCCGAACGCGACCGTGCCGTCGACCAGCCGGCCGTGGTGCACCGACAGACCCTTGACCGGCGCCTGGACGTCGTCGACCTCGATGCGCGCACCGCCGTCGAGCACGATCACGCCCGTGTCGGCCTGCTGGCCGCCCGACTCGGCGTAGAACGGCGTCACGTCGAGCACGACCTCGACGTCCGCGGGCGCGGTCGCGGCGGGCGCGGGCACGCCGTCGACGAGCAGCCCGACGACCTTCGCGCGCGCCTCCGCGTCGGTGTACCCGACGAACTGGACGGGCTTGGCCGCGTGCTCGCTGAGCGTGGAGTGCAGCTCCTGGTACGCCGCGGTGTCCGCACGGCCCGCGCGCTTCGCCAGGGCGTCGGCGCGCGCCCGCTCGCGCTGCGCCTGCATGAGCGTGCGGAACGCCGTCTCGTCGACCGCGACGCCCTGCTCGGCCGCCATCTCGAGCGTGAGGTCGATCGGGAAGCCGTACGTGTCGTGCAGCTGGAACGCCTGGTCGCCCGACAGCACGGTCGCGCCCGAGCCCTTGGCCGCCTGGACCGCGGTGTCGAGGATCGTCGTGCCCGCCGCGAGCGTGCGCCGGAACGTCTCCTCCTCCGCGTACGCGACCTGCGCGATGCGGTCGAAGTCGCGCGCGAGGTCCGGGTACGACGCGCTCATCGCGTCGCGACTCATCGGCAGCAGCACGGGCAGCGCGGGGTCGTCGACGCCGAGCAGGCGCATCGCACGGATCGAGCGGCGCAGCAGGCGGCGCAGCACGTAGCCGCGGCCCTCGTTCGACGGCGTCACGCCGTCGCCCATGAGCATGAGACCCGAGCGCACGTGGTCGGCCACGACGCGCATGCGGACGTCGTCGTCGTGGTTCGCGCCGTACCGGCGGCCCGACATCTCGACGGCACCGTCGATGACGGGCCGGACCTCGTCGATCTCGTACATGTTGTTGACGCCCTGCAGCAGGTACGCCACGCGCTCGAGCCCCATGCCGGTGTCGATGTTCTTCTGCTTGAGGTCGCCGAGGATCGGGAAGTCCTCCTTGCCGCCCCCGTCGCCCCGCTCGTACTGCATGAACACGAGGTTCCAGATCTCGACGTACCGGTCCTCGTCGACGACCGGACCGCCCTCGGCACCGAACTCCGGGCCGCGGTCGACGTAGATCTCCGAGCACGGACCCGCCGGGCCGCGCGCACCCGTCGACCAGAAGTTGTCCTTCATGCCGCGCCGCTGGATGCGCTCGTCGGGCAGACCCGCGATCCGCTTCCAGAGCGCCGCCGCCTCGTCGTCGTCGTGGAAGACGGTGACCCAGATCTTCTCCGGGTCGAACCCGTACCCGCCGTCCGCCTGCGACCCGGTGACGAGCTCCCACGCGTAGGTGATCGCCCCCTCCTTGAAGTAGTCGCCGAAGGAGAAGTTGCCGTTCATCTGGAAGAACGTGCCGTGCCGGGTGGTCTTGCCGACCTCCTCGATGTCGAGGGTCCGGACGCACTTCTGCACGCTCGTGGCGCGCGGCCACGGCGGCGTCTGCTCACCGAGCATGTACGGGATGAACGGCACCATGCCGGCGATGACGAACAGCGTCGACGGGTCGGGCGAGATCAGGGGCGCGGACGGCACCACGGCGTGGCCTCGGCCCTCGAAGTAGTCGAGCCAACGCTGGCGGATCTCGGCGGTGCGCATGGTGTCCTCGTGAGTCGCGTCGTGCCCGTCCCGGGCGGGACGGAGTGGTGGGTGCAGCGCCCGGGGCGCCGCGCGTGTTCCCGCTGCCGGGAACCAGTGTGCGTCAGAAGAAGGCGTAGCCGTCGTCGTCGTCCGGGTCCTCGGTCGGGCCCTCGGCCCAGCGCTTGCGCACGGCCTCCTGCGACGCCGCGCCGCGTGCTGCGCCGCCTCGCGACGACCACGCCTCGCGCAGGGCCTCGACGCGCTCGGGCCGCTCGGCGCGCAACCGCTCGACGTCCACGTCGCCGACGAGGTCCTGACGCAGCTGCTCCTCGCGCTCGGCGAGTCCGGCGGCGAACTCCCGGCGCGCGGTGGCCCAGGCGCCGCGGACGCGGCTCACGCCGTCGACGACCTCCGTCGCCCCGGCCGGCACGTACGCGTCGACGAGCCGCTTGCCCTGCCGCAGCACGACGACCGTCACGACGACGCCGACGCCGACCCAGACCAGCCGGCGCATCAGCGGCCCTTGCGGGCGCCCGCGGACAGCCCCGCGAGCGCGCGCCGCACGCCGTAGGAGAAGGCCGCGGCCTTGATCATCGGCCCGCCCACGGTCGCGGCGAACAGCGACGTGAGCGCGGAGACGTTCTCGGAGACCTGGGCCGCGGCGGTCGTCACCGTGTCGATGTGCTCGAGCTGCACGTTCGACGACGCCACGAGCGTGGCCGTCTCGTCGAGCACGGGCACCGTGTGGTCCGTGAGCTCCTTGATCGACGCGGTCGCGCCGTCGAAGGTCCGCCCGAGCTTGATGAGCGGCACCGCCAGGAACGCGACGAGACCCACGAACGCGGCGGCCGCGATGAGCCCCGCGACGTCACCAGCCGACATGCCACCCCTCCCAGTCCGGGGCCCCGACGACCCCGCGGAAACCCTACCCACGAACAGGCCCGGCACCGGCACCTCGACCCGCCTCGCGCGTCCTCGAGGGCGTGCGAGGTCCGCTCCCCCGGTCCGCCCGGCCCCGGAGACGCGAACGCCCCGCGTGCGCGGTGCGCAGCGGGGCGTTCGGCGTGGCGTGGGTCAGCGCGCGTAGTACTCGACGACGAGCTGGACCTCGCAGGTCACCGGGACCTCGGCGCGCTTGGGGGCGCGGACGAGGACGGCGCTCAGCTTCTCGAGCTGGACGTCGAGGTAGCCCGGGACGGCCGGCAGGACGTCGCGGTGCGCACCGGCGGCGGCGACCTGGAACGGCGTCGTGGCCTGGCTCTTCGGCTTGACCTGGAGGGTCTGGCCGGGCTTCACGCGGAACGACGGGCGGTCGACGATCTTGCCGTCCACGAGGATGTGGCGGTGCACCACGACCTGGCGGGCCTGGAGGATCGTGCGGGCGAAGCCCGAGCGCAGGACGAGCGCGTCGAGACGCGTCTCGAGGTTCTCGACGAGGGCCTCACCGGTCAGGCCCGGGGCCTTGCGGGCGTCCTCGTAGGCGCGGGCGAGCTGCTTCTCGCGCAGCGCGTACTGGGCGCGCAGACGCTGCTTCTCGCGCAGACGCACCGCGTAGTCCGACTCGGTGCGGCGACGGGCGCGGCCGTGCTCACCGGGCGGGTAGGGGCGCTTCTCGAAGTGCTTGACGGCCTTCGGCGTGAGGGCCAGGCCGAGGGCGCGGCTCAGGCGGACCTGGCGGCGCGAACGGGTCACACTGCTCACAGAGATACTTCCTGTCGTCGTCTCGATCACACCCGCGAGCGGAAGGTCTTCCGGCGGGGTGGGGCCGACCTGTGGTGGTCACACGACGTGACCGGCGGCTGAGGCCCCAGGATGGTCACCGTCCGAGTGGAGCGAACCGGCAAGGTCCGCTCCCGCACTGCCCGGTGACGAGCCTGACAAGACTACCGGCACGCCGGCGTGCTGCCCAAATCCGCGCCGCCGGGGCTGCGTCACGCCTCGTCGAGGATCGCGCGGATGCGGTCGAGCCGCTCCGTCACCTGCCGCTCGAACCCGCGGTCCGTCGGGCGGTAGTAGCGCGACCCCTCGAGCTCCTCGGGCAGGTACCGCTGGGCCGCGACGCCGTGCGGCTCGTCGTGCGAGTACACGTACCCCTTGCCGTGCCCGAGCCCCTTGGCGCCCGCGTAGTGCGCGTCGCGCAGGTGCGGCGGGACCGACCCGATGCGCCCGGCGCGCACGTCCGCGAGCGCGGCGTTGATCCCGTTGTAGGACGCGTTCGACTTGGGTGCGGTCGCGACGTGCACGACGGCCTCGGCCAGGATGATGCGCCCCTCGGGCATGCCGATCATCTGGACGGCCTGCGCGGCGGCCACCGCGGTCTGCAGGGCGCTCGGGTCCGCCATGCCGACGTCCTCGGCGGCGGCGATGACGATGCGCCGGGCGATGAACCGCGGGTCCTCCCCCGCGGCGACCATGCGGGCGAGGTAGTGCAGGGCGGCGTCGACGTCGGACCCGCGCATCGACTTGATGAACGCGGAGATGACGTCGTAGTGCTGGTCGCCGTCGCGGTCGTAGCGGACGGCCGCGGTGTCGATGGCGCGCTCGACGGTCGCGAGGTCGACGAGGACGGGGCCGTCGTCCTCCTCCGGGACGGTGCCCGACAGCGCGGCACCGGCGGCGGCCTCGAGGATCGTGAGGGCCTTGCGGGCGTCGCCGCCGGCGAGCCGCAGCAGGTGCTCCTCGGCGTCCTCGGCGAGCGTGACGGCGCCGTCGAGGCCGCGCTCGTCGTCGACGGCGCGACGCACCAGGCGGCGCACGTCGTCGGTGCTCAGCGGCTGGAGCGTGAGCAGCAGCGAGCGGGACAGCAGCGGGGAGTTGACCGAGAACGACGGGTTCTCGGTCGTGGCGGCGACGAGCGTGACCCAGCGGTTCTCGACGCTCGGCAGCAGCGCGTCCTGCTGGGCCTTGGTGAAGCGGTGGACCTCGTCGATGAACAGCACGGTCTCGCCGCCGGCGGTCGCGAGGCGGCGGCGCGCGTCGTCGATGACGGCGCGGACGTCCTTGACGCCCGCGGTCACGGCGGACAGCTCGACGAAGCGACGACCCGACGTGGTCGCGACGAGGTAGGCGAGCGTGGTCTTGCCCGTGCCCGGCGGCCCCCAGAGCACGACCGACGACGGGGCCGCGCGGCGGGCGGCGTCGTTCGCGGGCTC
>NZ_JAAXOY010000185.1 GCF_012396155.1 Cellulomonas septica
CGGCCACCGCGTCGCCGTGCGGGCGGGTGCCGAGGCGCTGCGCTGGGCGTTCGACGAGCTCGGCCTGCACCGTGTCGAGGTCGAGCACTCGACGCGCAACGACGCGTCGTGCCGTGTCGCGGAGCTGCTGGGCTGCCGGGCCGAGGGAGTGCGACGCGGCCACGCGCTGCACGCCGACGGCCACCACGACATGCACCTGCACGCGCGCCTCCGCACCGACCACCCCTGACCCGCCCGGCCCGGCGGACACCGGCCGAGCCGACGCCGCGACGACTCCCGACGACGGCGCGACTACTCCCGACGACTCCCCGACGGCGTCGCGCCCCCCGACGGCGCCCGCGACGACTCCCCGCGCGCCGCGTGGTTGAGACCGACATGGGTGCCGTTCGTGGCCTCGGAACGGCAGCCATGTCGGTATCGCCGGCGGAGGGCCGCCGCGTCAGGACGAAGTCAGCCGGGTGCGGAGGGCCGCGAGCTGGGCGTGGAGGGCATCGGGGACGCGGTCGCCGAACCCCGCGAGGAAGTCCTCCGTGAGGTCCGCCTCGACCGACCATGTCGCGGGGTCGACGTCGAGGAGCGCCGCCAGGTCGTCGTCGGGCAGGTCGAGGCCGGTGACGTCGAGCGCACCCGGCGCGGGCAGCAGGCCCACCGGGCTGGGCGTCGCGCCGACGTCGGTCCGCGCCCCGCGTGCGCGGTCCACCTGCGCCACGATCCACGCGAGCACGCGGATGTTCTCCCCGAACCCGGGCCACAGGTAGCGGCCCGACGCGTCCTTGCGGAACCAGTTGACCTGGAACATCAGCGGCCGCGTCGCGGGGTCGAGCGTGGACCCGACGCGGAGCCAGTGCGCCCAGTGGTCGGCCATGTCGTACCCGCAGAACGGCAGCATCGCGAAGGGGTCGCGGCGGAGCTCGCCGACGGTCCCCTCGGCGGCGGCGGTCTGCTCGGAGGAGATCGTCGCGCCGAGGAAGACGCCGTGCTCCCAGTCGTGCGCCTGCACGACGAGCGGGACGTTGGTGGCCCGGCGTCCGCCGAACACGATCGCGTCGAGCGGGACGCCGTCGGGGTCCTCCCACGTGTCGGCGATCGTCGGGCACTGCGCGGCGGCGACGGTGAACCGCGAGTTCGGGTGCGCGGCGGGGCGGCCGGAGTCGGGCGTCCACGGCTGACCGGTCCAGTCGACGAGCCCCTCGGGCGGCTCGGGCGTCAGGCCCTCCCACCAGACGTCGCCGTCGGGGGTGAGCGCGACGTTGGTGAAGATCGTGTCCCGGTCGAGCGTCGCGATCGCGGCGGGGTTGGTCGCGACCGACGTGCCGGGCGCGACGCCGAAGAACCCGGCCTCGGGGTTGATCGCCCGCAGCGTCCCGTCGGGGCCGGGGCGCAGCCACGCGATGTCGTCGCCGAGCGTCTCGACGCGCCACCCGGGCAGCGTGGGCGTGAGCATCGCGAGGTTCGTCTTGCCGCACGCCGACGGGAACGCGGCGGCGACGTGGTACCGGCGGCCCTGCGGCGACGTGACGCGGACCAGCAGCATGTGCTCGGCGAGCCAGCCCTCGTCGCGGCCCATGACGGACGCGATGCGCAGCGCGAAGCACTTCTTGCCGAGCAGGGCGTTGCCGCCGTAGCCCGACCCGTACGACCAGATCTCGCGGGTCTCGGGGAAGTGGGCGATGTACTTGGTGTCGTCGCAGGGCCAGGGGACGTCCGGCCGCTCCGTCCCGTCGGCGGTCCGCAGCGGCATGCCGACCGAGTGCACCGCGGGGACGAAGGGCGCACCGCCGTCGATCAGGTCGACGACCGCGCGGCTCACGCGCGTCATCGTGCCCATGCCGACGACGACGTACGGCGAGTCCGTGAGCTGCACCCCGACCTGCGAGATCGGCCCGCCGACGGGACCCATCGAGAACGGGACGACGTACATGGTGCGCCCGCGCATCGACCCGGCGAAGACGCCCGCGAGCTCGGTGCGCATCGCGTCGGGGTCGCGCCAGTTGTTCGTCGGGCCGGCGTCGGTCTCCGAGCGCGAGCAGATGAACGTGCGCGACTCGACGCGGGCCACGTCGGAGGGGTCGGACCGCGCGAGGTAGCTGCCGGGCCGCAGCACCGGGTCGAGCGGCAGGAGCGTGCCCGTCTCGACCATGCGCGCGATCAGGGCGTCACGCTCCGCGTGGGACCCGTCGCACCAGACGACCGCGTCGGGCTCGGTGAGGTCGGCGACGTCGGCGACCCACGCGCGCAGGTCGCGCACGGGCGCGTCGGTGCGGGCGGGCGGCAGCGTGGTCACGGTCATCGGGTGCTCCAGACGAGGACGAGGGGACGAAGGAACGTCTCCCTTCGATCCTCACGTCAACCCCCGGGGGTCTGCCGACCGCAGACGGTGTCAAGTTCGTCCGTTCTTGACATATCGTGAAGGGATGAGCAACGTCCCGGCCGCGGACGCCCTGACCCTCGGACGACGCCTCCGGCACGCCCGCACCGCGCGCGGGATGACCCTCGACCAGCTCGGCAAGGCCGTCGGCGTCACCCCGAGCCTGCTGTCGCTGGTCGAGAACGGCCGCCGCGAACCCCGCCTCGCCCTCCTGCGCGACCTCGCCGACGCGCTCGGTGTGACCGTCCCGGACCTGCTCGACGACGAGCCGCCCACCCGCCGCGCCGCCCTGGAGATCGCCCTCGACCGCGCCCAGCAGACGCCCGAGTTCGCGCAGCTCGGCCTCCCGACGGTCCGCCCCAACCGCAGCCTGCCGACGCCCGTCCTCGAGCAGCTCGTCGGCCTGCACACCGAGCTCACCCGCCGCGCGACCGAGGCCGTCGCGACCCCCGAGGAGGCCCGTCGCGCCAACACGCAGCTGCGCCTCGAGCGTCAGGCCCGCGACAACTACCTGCCCGACCTGGAGGCGCTCGCGGAGGACATGGCCCGCCGCGCCGGGTACACGTCGGGCGCCCTCACGCACCGCACGGTGTCGCGCATGGCCGAGCAGCTCGGCCTGACGATCCGGCACGTCGACGACCTGCCGCACTCGACCCGCACCGTCACCGACCTCGCGAACGGCCGCATCTACCTGCCGCCCGCGTCGACCCCCGGCGGGCACGGCCTGCGCTCGCTCGCGCTGCAGGCGATCGCGCACCGCGTCCTCGGCCACGAGCGGCCCACGTCGTACGAGGCGTTCCTGCGCCAGCGGCTCGAGATCACCTACTTCGCGTCGTGCTGCCTCATGCCGCAGTCGGCGGCCGTCGGGTTCCTCGAGGAGCGCAAGCGCGCCAAGGACCTCGCGATCGAGGACTTCCGCGACGCGTTCGGCGTGACGCACGAGGCCGCCGCGCAGCGGTTCACCAGCCTCGCGACGCACCACCTCGGTATCCGCGTGCACTTCCTGCGCGTCGCCGAGGACGGCGCGATCTTCCGTGCCTACGCCAACGACGGCCTCGTCCTGCCGACAGACGTCACCGGCGCGATCGAGGGCCAGATGGTGTGCCGCCGCTGGGGCGTGCGCCGCGCGCTCGCCCGCCGCGACCAGGCCACCGAGTCGTACCAGCTCACCGACACCCCGGCCGGGACGTTCTGGTGCTCGACCCAGACCGGCTGGGCGACGACCGGCAAGGTCGCGCTCGCCGTCGGCGTGCCGTTCGCGTCGGCGACGTGGTTCCGCGGCCGCGACACGACCGTCCGGCACCGCTCGGCCTGCCCCGACGAGGCGTGCTGCCGCCGCCCGCCCGCCGACGCCACCGCCCGCTGGGCCGACGCCTCGTGGCCCAGCGCGCGCATCCACCAGCAGGTCTTCTCCGCCCTGCCGACCGGCGCCTTCCCCGGCGTCGACGCGACGGAGGTCTACGCCTTCCTCGACCGCCACGCCCAGCAGGACCCGGACGCCGGCTGACGCCGGGGTCGACCGACGGGCGCATCGCGCACCGTCGGCGTGCGTCCCCGCCCGGGACCGTCCGTGTGGCGAACGGGGCGGTGGAGGTCCCGACGTCAAGTCGCTGCTCCCGCCAGCCGATGGTGCCTGGACGGGCGCGGTCGAGGGTCGGCACCGCCCGGACGAGGGAGAGCGTGGAGGATCAGCGGTTCCGTGTCGGTCTCCGCGTCCCGCTGCGGTTCTCGGCGACGTGGCCGCTCGTCGGTCTGCAGGTCGACGACGAGGGCATCTGGTTCCGCGGGCCGTTCCTTCGCTACTTCGTCTCCCGTGCCATCGGCATGACCCATGCATGGGGCGACATCGCCACGGTCGGTGACGCGGGGCGCCGCGTGACCTTCACGCTCAGGGACCGACGACGGGTCGCAGTGGTCGGGCTGACGCGCGGTCGACGCGCACGAGTCGTCGCGGCCGCCCGCGCGGGCGGCGTGAGGGTCCTCTAGACGGTCCTCGCCGGTCCGGCGAGCGAGGGTCGACCGGGGTCAGGCGCAGACCGCGGTCGTGTCGTTCACGGTGAACGGCTCGTGACCGGCCTTCCTGGTCTGCGACGGGACGGGCGTCCCTGGGGGTGCGGTCGTCGCACCGGCCGCCCCGCCTGCGTCGTCCGTGCCTCCGGTGCCCCCCGCGTCACCCGCGGCCCCGGGGTCGTCCGTGCCGGGAGGCGGAGCGGACGCCGGCGTGAGCGGGCGGTCGGCGAGGAGGTTCGCCCAGAGGGTGTCCGCCTCGGCGGTCCAGTCGACCTTGTAGCGCTTCTCCGTGCTGTCGACGAACGGCACGGTCAGGAACGTGATGTTCTCCGCGCGGACGGACCGGAGGCTGAACGCCAGGCCGATCATCGAGTCCTTGAGCGCGGGGTCGACGGTGAGCGACTGCGTCGCCGCGCCGAGGAAGCCGACGAGCTCGGGCACGTCGGTGAGCACGTTCTTCGCGAACACCTCGTCGACCATCGCCGCGACGAGGCGCTGCTGGTTGCCGATGCGGTTGGTGTCGGACCCGTCGCCCAGCCCCTTGCCCTTGCGGGCGCGCGCGAAGTTGAGCGCCGTCGGCCCGTCGAGGTGGTGCTGCCCTGCGGCGAGCGTCAGGTCGACGTAGTCGGCGTCGATGTCGGCGGGCACGCAGATCGACACCCCGCCGATCGCGTCGACCATGCCCTGGAACCCGCTGAAGTCCACGATCACGGTGTGCTCGGCGAGGATCCCGGTGTTCTCGTAGACGGTCATGATCGTGCAGGCCGCGGCCGACTCGAGGTCGTGGCCGTGGTCCCAGCCGAGCGCGAAGGCGTCGTTGAAGTTGCCCCGACGCGGCTCGATCGCGCCACCGCCGGTGAGGTTGCACGCGGGGATGTCGACGCGCGAGTCGCGGGGGATCGAGACGACGTCGACGCGCTCGCGGTCGGCGGACAGGTGGACGAGCAGCGTCGTGTCGGACCGCTGCCCGTCGACGTACCCGCCGATCGTGCCGTTCTCGCCGCTGCGGTCGTCCGACCCGATCACCAGCAGGTTCACGGCGCGCCCGGCGTTCGGGTCGTCGGGGTCGGGCGGCGCGGTGTCGGTGGGGAGCGGCACGTCGACGAGGCCGCTCGTGTCGACCGTCTCGACGTTGCCGCGCAGCCGGACGTAGAGCGACGCGGCGGCGGTCCCCGCGAACGCCACCACGGCGACGGCGGTCACGGCCGTGGCGCGCAGCCAG
>NZ_JAAXOY010000186.1 GCF_012396155.1 Cellulomonas septica
CGTGCTCGACGCCGCCGACGAGGACCGTGGCGCCGTCCCCGCGCACGATCCCGGGGTGCTCGCGGGCCGGATCGCGCTCGCGACCGTCGAGGTGCTCGGGGGTCGCCGGCCGATCGGTCAGCTCGCGCGGTGGCTCACGCCGGGCGTGCTCGACGCGTTGCAGGTGCGCGCCGCGCTGACACTGCGCGTCCGGGGGACGTCGGGTCGGGCGCCGCAGGTGCGACGCGTGCGCACCTCCGCGGTCGACGAGCACACGCTCGAGGCCGGGGTCGTCGTCGAGGACTCGCCGACGGGGGCCCGCTGGTCCCTGCGACCCGAGGGCTGACCGCCACCCCGCTGCGGCCGCCGCCGCCCGACCGGAACCGCGCGGGCCCGACCCGCACCAGACGTTCGCACCACCAGACGTAGGAGACAGCACCCATGGCCGGCAACTCCCAGCGCCGAGGCGCCACCCGCAAGCCGGGGTCCAAGAAGGGCGCGTCGGTCGGCACCGGCGGGCACGGCCGCAAGTCGCTCGAGGGCAAGGGTCCGACGCCCAAGGCCGAGGACCGTCCGTACCACGCGGCGTACAAGAAGAAGGCCGCCGCGGAGAAGCGCGCGGTCGCCGGGCAGGGCCGCTCGGGTCAGCGCTCGGCGTCCGCGTCGCGCAGCGCGGCCGGCGGGCGTGGCGGCCGCACCTCGTCGACGCACGAGATCGTCTCCGGGCGGAACTCCGTCGTCGAGGCGCTGCGTGCCGGCATCCCCGTCTCGACCGTGTACCTCGCGGCCCGGCTCGAGGCCGACGACCGCACGCGCGAGATCGTCTCGACCGCCGCCGAGTCCGGCTACCCGCTGCTCGAGGTCAGCCGCACCGAGCTCGACCGGCTCACCGACGGGTCCGTGCACCAGGGCGTCGCGATCCAGGTGCCGCCGTACGCCTACGCCGACGACGAGGACCTGCTCGACGCCGCCGAGGCGTCCGAGCAGCCCGCGCTCGTCGTCGCGCTCGACGGCGTGACCGACCCCCGCAACCTCGGGGCCGTGCTGCGGTCCGCGGGCGCATTCGGTGCGCACGGCGTGCTCGTGCCCGAGCGTCGTGCCGCGGGCGTCACCGCGTCCGCGTGGAAGGTGTCCGCGGGTGCCGCGGCACGCGTGCCCGTCGCGCGCGTGAAGAACCTGGTCCGGACGCTGCAGGCCTACCGCGAGGCCGGCGTGTTCGTCGTCGGTCTCGACGGCGGCGGCGACGTCGCGATCGGCGACATCGCGTTCGCCGAGGACCCGCTCGTGCTCGTCGTCGGCTCGGAAGGCAAGGGCCTGTCCCGGCTCGTGCGCGAGCAGTGCGACGCGATCGCGTCCATCCCGATCGCGTCGGCCGTCGAGTCGCTCAACGCGGGCGTCGCCGCGGGCATCGCGCTCTACGAGGTCGCCCGCCGCCGCGCCTCCTGACGCCCGCGCGGCCGGACGCGGCACGACGACGACGGGCCGTGACCGCCGGGCGCCGGCCGACGGCGCCTGGCCGGTCCCGCGTCAGCCGAGGAGCTGGTCGTCCTCGACCTGGGGGAACATGTCGGTGTCGCGGATGTCGCCCGACTGCACGCCCAGGATCGCGTCCTCGTCCGGGCGCGTCGGCAGGATGTTCTTCACGTAGCTCTTGACGACCTCGGGCATCGGCACGTCGCGGCCGTGCTGCTGCGACAGGTACCACCGGTGGTCGAGCAGCTCGTGGAACACCTGCGCGGGCTCGAGCTTGTGCCGCAGGTCCCGCGGCACGGCGCGCACCGCGGGCTCGAACACCTCGGTCAGCCAGTCGTGCGCGACGAACGCCTCGTCCTCGCGCTGGCGGTCGGTCGCGGCCCGGTACTCGTCGAGGTCGTTGAGCAGGCGGCGGGCCTGGTTCTCCTGCACGTCGAGGCCGGTCAGGCGCATGAGGCGGCGCGAGTGGTGGCCCGCGTCGACGACCTTCGGCTGGATCTGCACGGTCGTGCCGCCGACGTCGGTCGTGATGTCGAGCTCGCCGACGTCGAAGCCCAGGTCGTTGAGGCGGTCGATGCGCGCCTGCACGCGCCACCGCTCGCCGTAGCCGAACGACTCGGTCTCGGTGAGGGCGCGCCACAGCTCGCGGTAGCGCTCGGCGAGCGCGTTGCCGATGGCGACGGCGTCGACGTCCTCCTCGAGGAACTCGCCCGCCTGGAGGTCCATGAGCTCGCCGATGATGTTGACGCGTGCGACCTCGAGGTCGTACTCGCGCTGCCCCTGCGTGAGCGTGTCGTGCAGGTCGCCCGTCTCGGCGTCGACGAGGTACGCGGCGAACGTCTCGGCGTCGCGGCGGAACAGGGTGTTCGACAGGGACACGTCGCCCCAGTAGAAGCCCGCGAGGTGCAGGCGGACGAGCAGCACGGCGAGCGCGTCGATGAGGCGGGTCGCCGTGTCGGGGCGTAGCGACTGGCTGAACAGCGCGCGGTACGGCAGCGAGAACTGCAGGTGCTCGGTGATGAGCACGGCCTCGAGCGGCTCGCCGTCGGGGTCGCGCCGGCCGGTGATGACGCCCACGGGCACGACGCTCGGCACGTCGATGCGGTCGAGCTGACGCAGCAGCTCGTACTCGCGGTAGGCGACGGTCTCGCCGATCTCCTTGACCGCGATGACCCGGCCCGACAACCGCACGAACCGCACGATGTGGCGCGAGATGCCGCGGGGGAGCGCGGCCAGGGTCTCGGCCGGCCAGTCCTCCAGCGGCACCTGCCACGGCAGGTCGAGGAGCGCGGGGTCCGGGTTGGCCGCGGTGATCTGCAGGCGCTGCGGCGTCGGGCTCATGACCCGATCCTCTCAGAGTGGTCCGACGACCGACCCTGCGGGCGGGCACGGAAGTCGGGGAGGACGTGTGGGCGTCCCGCACAACGTGCGCGCCGGCGCGAGCCGCGCGGGCCGTCGACGTGGGGGAGCACCCGGGGAGATGCCCGACGGGCGGGCCCGGCCGGAGCCGGACCCGCCCGTCGGCGGTGCTGCAGGGAGCGATCAGACCGTGATGCGCTCGCCGGTGCCCGCGTGGAACAGGTGCTGCTGGCCCTCGCGGATGCGGACCCAGACCGTCTCGCCCTTGGCGGGGACACCGCGCGGGTCGATGCGGACGATGATCTGCGCGTCGCCGGCACCGGAGTGCACGGCCTCGGCGCCACCGAACTCGTTCGTGAGCGACGCGTAGAGGAACGCGTCCGAGCCGAGCTCCTCGACGATGTTCACGATGACCGGGATCGCGTCGGGGGTGCCCTGCGGGACGACCTCGAGCGCCTCGGGACGGAAGCCGAGCGTGATGTGGTTGCGGTCGGCCTCGGTGAACTTGGCGAGGACGTCGCGCGGCAGCGAGACGCGCGCACGGCCGAGCTGGGCGGCGCCCTCGAGCACCGGGACCGTGGCGATGTTCATGGCCGGCGAGCCGATGAAGCCGGCGACGAAGACGTTGGCCGGGGTGTCGTACATGTCGCGCGGCGTGCCGACCTGCTGCAGGAGGCCGTCCTTGAGGACCGCGATGCGGTCACCCATCGTCAGGGCCTCGGTCTGGTCGTGCGTGACGTACACGGTGGTGACACCGAGACGACGCTGCAGCGACGCGATCTGCGTGCGGGTCTGGACGCGGAGCTTGGCGTCGAGGTTCGACAGCGGCTCGTCCATGAGGAACACCTGGGGCTGACGCACGATGGCGCGGCCCATGGCGACACGCTGACGCTGACCACCCGAGAGGGCCTTCGGCTTGCGGTCGAGGTACTGGGAGAGGTCGAGGATCTTGGCGGCCTCCTCGACGCGCTGGCGGATCTCCGCCTTCGGCGTGCCGGCGATCTTGAGCGCGAAGCCCATGTTGTCGGCGACCGTCATGTGCGGGTACAGCGCGTAGTTCTGGAACACCATCGCGATGTCCCGGTCCTTCGGCTGGACGTCCGTGACGTCGCGGTCGCCGATGAGGATGCGACCCGCGTTGACGTCCTCGAGACCCGCGAGCATGCGGAGCGAGGTGGACTTGCCGCAGCCGGAGGGGCCGACGAGGACGAGGAACTCGCCGTCCTCGATGTGCAGGTCGAGCGAGTCGACCGCGGGGCGCTCCGTGCCCGGGTAGACCCGGGTGGCCTTGTCGAACGTGACCGTAGCCATGTCTGATCCGTTCCCTTCACCGGCAGGTACGTGCCGGACGATCCGTTGTGGAGGGTGTCAGAGTGTCTTCGCTGACACGGACCGAGGGGGGCGAAAGGCCCGTCCTCGGTCCGAGGTCATCATGCCACACGCGTGACGCACGTCTCGTCGGCCGGGGCAACCACCTGCGGGACCTGCGGGACCGTCCGGCGCGGGCGCGCAGACGCGTGCGGAGGGCCGGTCAGCCGAGCACCGCGACCGACCCGTCGGTGCGCAGCGCGTACATCCGCGGGACCTGCCACCCGACCCGCAGGTTCGTCCCCGGCTCGAGCGCCTCACCCGTGAGGTCCGCGCGCCACGCGCGTCCGCCGTCCGCGGTCGCGTACGCCTCGACGACGGGACCGGGCCCGCGCAGCAGCAGCCAGCGGCCGTCCGTCGACAGCTCGTCGACCGTGCGGCCGAGCGGCGTCGTCCACCGGACCGCGCCCGTGGTCGCGTCGATCGCCGCGAGCCCGTCGGCCCCGACGACGTAGAGCCGGTCGTCGAGCAGGACGGCCGACGTCGCCTCGACACCCGTCACGCGCCACCGCAGGTCACCCGTCGACGCGTCGCGCGCCGACACCGACGCGACCACGCCCGACGGCCCGACGTCGCGCGTCGCGAACAGCACCGAGCCCGGGACCGACCCGTCGTCGACCGTGAGCCACAGCGGTGTCGCGTCGACCGTCGTGCGCGACCCGTCGGCCCGCAGCAGACGCGACTGCGGGCGACCGTCGCGCGACCACGTCGAGTGCACGACCGCGCCGCCGCGGGCGAGCTCCGGCCACCAGCCGGGTTCCAGGCCGTCGCGGCGCAGCATCGACCCGTCGGTGCCGAGCAGCCACGACGACGAGCCCACCGCGAGCAGCACGTGGTCGGCGCGCGCGTCGAGCGACGCGAACGACGACGACCAGACGTCGGTCGGCTGCTGCGTGACCCGCGGTGCGTCGATCGGTGGCGTCGTCCACGTCCACAGCGCCTCCTGCGTCGCCGGGTCGGTCGCCGTCACGCGCCAGCGGGTCGAACGGTCGCCGCCGCCGTCCTCGTCCTCCTCGCGGACGGCCGTGAGGAGCCGGCCGTCGAGGACCGTGAAGGCGGCGTCCCCGGGGAGCCGCTGCGTCGACAGCAGCGTGCCGTCGCGCGCGTCGAGGAACCACAGCGACACCTCGGGCGGCGGCCCGATGTCGGAGCCGGGCTGCTGCGCGAGGCAGGCGACGACCGGTCGGGCGTCGTCCGGGGCGTCCGTCGACGTCGTCGGTGCGCCCGCCGTCGTGCACACCGTCCACGTCGCGGGCGACGCGGCGTCGGGCGTCATGACGGGCGTCGGCAGGTCCAGCTCGCGCGTCCACCGCAGCGCGCCCGTGAGCTCGTCGAGCGCGCGCACCTGGACCTGCGCGGCCGGCAGCGGGGCGGCGCCGACGACGAGCCCGTCGACGAGGACGCCCGACTCCACGACGCGCGCGTCCTCGGCTCCCGACGCCC
>NZ_JAAXOY010000187.1 GCF_012396155.1 Cellulomonas septica
ACCTACACGAACTCGTGGGACCCGCAGAACGGCGCGATCCTGCGCTCGAGCGACCGCGGCGAGACCTGGCAGAAGACGATGCTGCCGTTCAAGGTCGGCGGCAACATGCCCGGCCGCGGGATGGGCGTCCTGCGCGTCGCGACGCACGTCGTCGGCGTCAACGCGCTCGTCCTGCTCGGCACGCTGGCCGGGCTGGTCGTGCTCGGCCTGGTCCCCGCGCTCGTCGCGGGCGCCCGCCTCCTCGCCCGGCTCGCCGACGGACACCCGTCCGACCACCTGTGGCACGACTTCTGGTCCGCCTACCGGTCCGGCTGGCGTCGTACCAACCTGCTCGGCGCGCCCGTGTGGCCGGTCGGCGCGGTGCTGTCCGTCGACGCCGCCGTCGTGCGGTTCGTCGATGGTCCCCTCGCCGCGGTGCTCGCCGCCGGCGTGCTCGCGCTCGGCGCGTGGTTCTGCGTCGCGCTGCTCACGCTGGTCGCGGTCGCGCGCCGGTACGACGAGACGCCCGGACGGACCTGGCGGTTCGCCGCGCTGTTCCCGCTCCTCTCGCCCGGCACGTCGCTCGCCGTGCTCGTGGTCGTCGCGGCGTGCACCGTGTCCGTCCTCGCGCTGCCCGTCCTCGGGCCCCTGGTCGGGATCGCGCTCCCGCTCCTCGCGGGCGGCTGGCTCGTCGACCGCCGCCTCGACGCCCTGGACGCGCGCACGTCCTGACGGACGTGCGGGCCGGTCGCGGGTGGCACGGGACGGGGTCGGTGGCTTCCCGCCTGCTGCCGGGCACGGCTAGGGTCGCGCGAGCGTCGCGTGCCGGTGACGGGCTGCGTCAGGCATGGAGGCGCCCGAGCGGGAGACACCGCCATCACGACACCCACCCCCGACACCGACCGCGCCCGCGCGCTCGCCGAGGAGCTCCGCGAGGTGCACCGACGCCTGCGAGCGGCGCTCGACCTGGCGCTGGACGCCGACCCCGACGCCCCTGACTCCCCTGACGTCGACCCCGCCCGCGACCCGCTCCTCTACTGCTGGGGGTTCTGCGCGGCGCTCGAGGGCCACCACCGCAGCGAGGACGACCACCTGTTCCCGCTCCTGCTGCGCGCGCACCCCGACCTGGCGCCGGTCGTCGGGCAGCTCCGGCAGGACCACCGCATGATCGACCACCTGCTCGGCTCGCTGCGCGAGGCGATCCGCTCGGGCGCCGACGCCGACGAGCGTGCGCGTCACCTCGAGGGCGTCGCCGCGATCATGGAGTCGCACTTCCGCTTCGAGGAACGCCGCGTCCTGCCGCTGCTCGACGCCCTCGACCCGGGCGGCGTCCCGACCCCCGCGGACCTCTACGGACCGCTCGCCTGACCCGTCGGACGACGACTCACCTCATCAGGACCGCGAGCCGCGCCAGCGCACCGGCCTGCGCATCGTCGAGCGTGGCGTGCTCACCGGCTTCGTCCCGCACGGCGTCGGCGGCGGGTCCGACGGCGGCCGCGAGCCGTTCCAGGACGTCGGCCCGGCGCCGACGGGCGGCGCGCCGCGCGATCCCCCACGCCGCGGCCTCCTCGTCGACCGTGTCGCCCGTGACGTCCTCGAGCAGGTACTCACCGCCGACCGCCAGCGAGAGCACCGTCTCGACGCCCAGCGCCGCCGTCGCGACGACGTCGTACGCGGGCGCGAGCCGGGCACCCTCGTCGCGGTCGAGGACGACCGAGAGGTTCTTCACGTGCTGGTCGCAGTTGCCGACGACGAGCGAGGCGATCACCTGGTCGAGCAAGCGCGGAAGCTCCGCCACGGGCGCGGGCGAGTGATCGGCGAGGACACCCGCGACACGACGCAACGACGGGGTCGTGGGGTCGGCCGCCTTCTGGTACTTCGCGCTCGGTGGGACGCCCAGCGCCTGCCCGAGATCCTCCTGGTGCACCCGCCGAACCCCTGCGCCGGTGGCATCGCGGTCGTATCGCCGCACCAGGATCGCGGGACGCTCCCCGACGGGTCGGAAGCCGACCTCGGCGACGTCGATGCCCGCGTGCGCGAGGACCCGCATCCCGAACAGCTCCGCGTGCACGACGCCTGGCCACCGCTCGGCGCCCAGGTCGTTGAGCGGCGACGGCTTGAGGATGTGCGTGGACGGCGTCGCGTCCAGCGGGAGGCCGAGCAGCTCGTCGCCGGCGACGAGAACGAGCTTGCTCTGCACCCCGCCGAGGGAGATGCGGACACGCCCGTCGACCCCCACCCCGAAAGGGGCGGTCGCGAGCTCCCGCACCGCCTTCTCGAGCGCGGCCTCGTCGAGCCAGTGCACGTCGCCCTCGGCGGGGGGCCCCTCGCCGTCCTGCGTGATGGTGACGGCGCCCGCGCACTCACGCCCCAGGACGCCCAGCAGGCCGGCGGTGTCGTCATCGGCGAGCCGGAAACGGTCGGCGAGGACCTTGCGCAGGTCACCCTCCGGCAGCAGGCCGTCCAACCAGTTCCGCGCTTCGTACGCGCTGTAGGCGTCTGCCCGCACGGGGAGCCGCACCGACAGCGCGAGCCCACCCGGCCCGTACACGTCCATCGCGTCGTCGGTGTACTGCAGGGAGGTCATGCCGAAGGCGGCGGCGTCGTCGAGCGTCGCGACCCTGACGCCGTCGAGCCACACGTCGAGGACGCTCATGCGCGGCCCTCACGAGGGAGCGCCGCGGAGGTCGACGCCGGACCGCCCGTGAGGGGCATCTCACGGAGCGCGAGCAGGACGGCGGTGACGCTGGGATCCGACAGCGACAGCACGGCGTCCGAGTCGGCGAGAGCGCGCAACGGGCGGACCACCTTGCGCACTCTCGGGTCGTCCAGGTCGATCGCCGGTTCGGCCGCGACGAGGTCGCGCAGTGCCGCGAGACGTGCTGCCGCCTCGGCGTCGGACACCCGCGACACGTCGAGGCGGTCGAGCGCGCGACGGAGGCGGTCGCTGGGCGTGGTCGTTCGCGACGGCCGCGCGGGTACGAGCAGCGGGCGGCTTCGCACCTGCCGTGCCGCGGGGTGGGCGCGGGGAAGCGCCACGAGGTCGAGGCCGACCGCTCCCAGGACGGCCACCAGTCGCCTGAGCTGTGTGGTCGCCTCGGCGGTCTCCAGCTTCGACACGTACGCCTGCGTGATGCCGAGCTGCGCCGCGAGATCCTCTTGGCTGAGACCCAGATCGCTCCGCCGTTCCCGCAGCGCCTGCGCGATGCGGAGCAACGTCTGCTCGTCGCGGTTCACGTCACCTCCATACAGATCTCCGCGTGCGATCCCGTGCCGAGGACGATCATACGCTTTTCCATATGAGCCTACGCGATGGACAACTCCATACGCGTATGCATATGAGCCATGCGTGCGTGGCCGGCGCGGTCGGCGGCCCTCGAAGGAGGCCGAGAGGTCAGCCGGAGGCGACAGCGCTCGTGCTCAGCGGCGAGGTCGCGGGTGCGGCGTCGCCGAGGGTCGACTCGCGGCCGACGATGGTGAAGTCGGCGATCACGCGCTCGTAGGGGCGGTCGGAGTCCGGGTCGTCGATGCGCGCGAGCAGCAGGTCGACGGCGGTGCGGGCGATCTGCTCGCGGCCGGGCGAGACGGTCGACAGCGTGGGCGACGAGTACGCCGTCTCCTCGATGTCGTCCCAGCCGATGACGGCGATCTGCTCCGGCACGTCGATGCGGCGCGCGTGCAGCGCGTGCAGGGCGCCGAGCGCGAGCGCGTCGTTGAGGCCGAAGACGGCGTCGAGCTCGACGCCCGAGTCGAGCAGGCGGTGCATGGCCTCGGCCCCGGTCGCGCGGTGCCACAGACCGGCCTCGCCGATGAGCGCGGGGTCGACGCCGAGCCCGGCGTCCTGGAGCGCCTCCCGGTACCCCTGCATGCGCAGCGCGGCGGAGCCGACGGTCTCGCCCTCGTGCGCGCCGACGACGGCGATGCGACGACGGCCCTGGTCGAGCAGATGGCGGACGGCGGCCTTGGCACCGTCGACGTTGCTCATCGTCACGTGGTCGGCGGGGCCGCCGAAGATGCGCTCGCCGAGCAGGACCATCGGGTAGTCGACGTCGAGCGCGTCGACGTCCTGCGGGCCGAGCTCGAGCGGGGAGAAGATCAGCCCGTCGGTGAGGTGGCGACGCTGGCCGGTGAGGACCTCGAGCTCGCGCTCGCGCACCGAGCCGGTCTGCTCGATGAGGACGGTGAGCCCGCGGGCCTCGGCGGCGCGGATCACGGAGTCGGCGAGCTCGGCGAAGTACGGCAGCGAGAGCTCGGGGACGGCGAGCCCGATGAGGCCCGTGCGACCGCGGCGGAGGTTCCGGGCCGTGAGGTTGACCTGGTAGCCGAGGTCGGCGATCGCGGTCTCGACCTTCTCCTTGGTCGCGGGGCGGATGTACTGGTAGCCGTTGAGGACGTTCGAGACGGTCTTGATCGACACGCCCGCCCGCGCGGCGACGTCGTGCATCGTCACCGCACCCGTGCGTCTGCTCATGCGTGCCTCCCGTGCACCCCGTCGCTCCCCGACCTCGCCTCACCGATAGTGGCAGAGCGACGCGCGGTGTCACCTGCGACACCTGCGCACCGGCAATCGTACATCGTTGTACGAACGCGGGAGGGCAGGTCAGGACCCGTCGAGGAAACACGTCGGGCCCGGCGCGTGCCGGGCCCGAGGATGTCCAGCCCGCAGGCCGGTCGCGCCGACGACGTCCGGGAGGGACGACGCCGGCGGAGGGTCACTTCTTGTTGCGACGCTGGTGACGCGTCTTGCGCAGCAGCTTGCGGTGCTTCTTCTTGGCCATCCGCTTGCGGCGCTTCTTGATGACGGAGCCCATGGGTCCTCAACTCGCTTCCGGGTGTGGGCCCGGCACGGGCCCTGCTGGTGGTCGATCGACGCGCGGTGCCGTCCATCGGCCAGAGGCCGCGAGCCCACGCACGGGAAAGTCCGAGGCCCTACCTTACGCGATCGACGGCCCTCGCCGCGACGCGCCGTCCCCCGGGTGCCCGCCGTCAGGACGAAAGGCGGCCGTGGTCCTGCTGCTCGGGCCCGACGCGCGCCGTGCGCAGGTAGTGGTCGAGCGCGTCCTGCGGGACCCGGAACGAGCGGCCGACGCGGACCGCCGGGAGCTCCCCCGAGTGCAGCAGCCGGTAGACGGTCATCTTGGAGACGCGCATGACGTCGGCGACCTCGACCACGGTGAGGAATCGCGTGCGGCCCGGCTGGTCGCTCATCGGCTCGGCTCTCTCGTCCTGCTCGGCGACGCGCCGGGCTCTCGCGCTTCCCCTCTCGGGTGCCGGACCACGATAGTGCCGCCTGGGACTGGTGTGAAAGAGGAGACGCCTGGGACTCCCCCGTCCGGTCCCCACCCGGTCGGCGCAGCGCGGGCCCGCGACGGCTGCGCGTCGGCCCAGGCCACGGCTCAGTCGAGGTCCGGGTCGAGGCCCCAGCACGGGAAGACGGCGGCGCGGGTCGCCCGGATCGCCCGATCGACGTCGTCGGCCGGGTCGTCGCGCGGCCGGGCGAGCTCATGGTCGGTGCCGTCACGGCGTTCGTCCATCTCCGCGACCGTGAGGCCCGTGGCCGTCAGGACCTCCTGCTCGTCGAGGTCCGCGAGGTGACGACGGAGGTCGTCCAGGCCGAGCGTGTGC
>NZ_JAAXOY010000188.1 GCF_012396155.1 Cellulomonas septica
GCCGCGGCCTGCCGCCGTCGTCGCTCGACCTGCCGGTCGACTCGTCGATGCCGCTCACGCAGGTCCTGGTCTGACGCGGACCCGTCATGCGGGTCCTGGTCCGACGTCGACCCGCTCAGGCGGGTGAAGACGGCGCGAGTCGCGAGGCGCGGACCTGCGACGCGATAGTTTCGATACTCGGGTCGCGCGGTTTCTGGACGCCAGCCCTGGTCGGATCGTCGGGTGTGACCGTATCGTCGGATCCCGAAACCCCGAAGTACGGGACCCGTCCGCGCAAGGGAGCGTCGATGAGTCGGTCAGGCCTGTTCGAAACTATCGGAGTCGGGGTGCTGGCGCTGGGCCTGGTGGCCGCGCCGACGGTCGGCTCCGCACCCACCTCTACCGCCCGAGCGGCGGACAGCGAGATCCTGCGCAGCGACTTCGAGGGCGGCACGTACGCCCCGTGGACGCCCAGCGGCAGCCCCGCCCTCACCCTGGTGCCGGACCCGGACGGCGCGGGCACCAGTTTGAAGGTCGCGGGTCGCACCGCCGGCTGGCAGGGCATCGCCCTCGACCTCGTCCCGCTGCTCGAGCCCGGCGAGACGTACACGGTGAGCATGCGCGCGCGCCTGGCCGACGCGGACCAGCCCGCCGCGGGCGTGCACTTCACCGTCGACGCCCCCGCGGCGTCCAACCCGTACACGTGGGTCAGCGGCCCGAGCACGCTCGGCGCCGACGCGTGGACCACGATCAGCGGCTCCTACACGTTCGAGGAGGGCCTCGATGCCGCGCGCATGTACCTCGACGGCGGCGACGCGGCACCGTTCCCGGATGTCCTCGTCGACGACGTGGTGATCACGGGCCAGGAGCCGACGGACCCGGGCGGCGTCGTCCCCGGCGGCGCGGTGAACCCCACCACGACCCCGGTCGCGACGGCCCGCGGCACGGGCGACGTCTCGGCGCTGACGTTCGACGACGGCCCCAACGGCGCCACGACGACCGCGCTGCTCGACTTCCTCGCCGAGCGGGACATCACGGCGACCTTCTGCGTCATCGGCCAGAACATCCAGGCGCCGGGCGGCGCGGACGTGCTGCGGCGGATCGTCGCGGACGGCCACACGCTGTGCAACCACACGACGTCGTACGCCGACATGGGCGCGTGGACCGCCGAGCAGGTGCGTGCGGACCTCGTCGAGAACCTCGGCATCATCCGCGACGCGCTGGGCGACCCGGACGCGAAGGTGCCGTACTTCCGCGCACCGAACGGCAGCTGGGGCGTGACGCCCGGCGTGGCCGTCGCGCTCGGCATGCAGCCGCTCGCGGTGACGAACACGATCGACGACTGGGCGACGCAGGACGTCCCGACGCTCACGTCGAACCTGCGCGCGGCCATGAAGCCGGGCGAGGTCGTGCTCGCGCACGACGGCGGCGGCGACCGGTCCGGGACGCTCGCGGCCGTGCAGACGGTCGTCGACGAGCGCCTCGCGGCGGGCTGGTCGTTCACGCTGCCGACCGGCGGTCCCGACGACGGCGGGAGCGTCCCGACGGGTCTGAGCAACGACTTCGAGGAGGGCCTCGGCGTCTGGGGCCCCCGCGGCGACAACACCGTCACGCTGACCGACGACGCGCACGGCGGCGCCCAGGCGGCGCTCGTCGCGGACCGCACGCAGGCGTGGAACGGCATCGGCGCGACCGTCACGGGCATCTTCCAGACGGGCCGCACCTACTCGATCGACCTGTGGCTCAAGCTCGCCGCGGGTGCGACCGAGCCGGCCGACCTGCGCGTGTCCGTCCAGCGCGACAACGCGGGCGAGTCGACCTACGACACCGTCACGACCGCGACGGGCGTCACCGCCGACGCGTGGACCCACGTGCAGGCGTCGTACACGATGGCGGCCGCCGACTCGGCGCTGCTGTACGTCGAGTCGGCGTCGTCGCTCGCGTCGTTCGTGGTCGACGACGTCGTCGTCAGCGGCTCGACCGCCCCGCCGGTGCAGACGGACATCCCGTCCCTCCAGGACGAGCTGCCGTGGCCCGTCGGCGTCGCGATCGACGAGCGCGAGACGGTCGGCACGGGCGAGCAGCTCGTGGTCAAGCACTACGACCAGATCACCGCCGAGAACGCCATGAAGCCGGAGAGCATCCAGCCGACCGAGGGCACGTTCACCTTCGAGGCGGCGGACGCGCTCGTCGACAGCGCGATCGAGCACGGTCAGCGGGTCTACGGGCACACGCTCGTGTGGCACTCCCAGACGCCGGACTGGTTCTTCAACCACACCGACGGCACGCCGCTGACGAGCAGCGCCGCGGACCAGCAGATCCTGCGGGACCGCATGCGCACGCACATCGAGACGGTCGCCGACCACTACCGCGAGAAGTACGGCGAGTACGGGACGGCGGGCAACCCGATCGTCGCGTTCGACGTCGTCAACGAGGCCATCGCGGAGAGCGAGAGCGACGGCCTGCGCAAGAGCCGCTGGTTCGAGGTCCTCGGCGAGCAGTTCCTCGACCTCGCGTTCGGGTACGCGAGCGAGGCGTTCAACGGCGGCGACACCGACGGCCCCGTGCAGCTGTTCCTCAACGACTACAACACCGAGCTGCCCGCCAAGCGGCAGGCGATGCTCGCGGTCGTGAACCGCCTGCTCGACCGGGACGTCCCGCTCGACGGCCTGGGCCACCAGTTCCACGTCAACCTGCTCCAGCCGGTGTCGCAGATGAAGGCGAGCATCGACGCCTTCGCGGAGACCGGCCTGCTGCAGGCGGTCACGGAGCTCGACGCCCCGATCGACGGCACGGTCACGCAGGAGAAGCTCGTCGCGCAGGGCTACTACTACGCCGACGTGTTCGACATGCTGCGCGACTACCCCGACCTGTTCTCGGTGACCCTGTGGGGCCCGTACGACAGCCGGTCGTGGCGCGAGGGTGCGCCGCTGCCGTTCGACGACGACCTGCAGGCCAAGCCGGCCTACTGGGGCATCGTCGACCGGTCGGAGCTCCCCACGCTCACGCGTCAGGCGGACGCGCACCAGGGCACGCCCACGGGCGTCGACGACGCGACGTGGAGGCTCCTGCCGGAGACGCCGATCGGTGAGGGCACGGGCTTCCAGCTGCGCTGGTCGGCCGACGGCCTCACCGCGTACGTCGAGGTCGCGGACGCGAGCGACGACGGCACCGAGGACGTCGTGGACGTCTTCGCCGCCGAGTCGCACGTCACCGTGAACCGCACGCAGGCGCAGGCCACGGCCACGGGCTACCGGTTCGCGGTCGCCGTGGCGGTCGCCGGCCTGACGGAGGGCGGCACCGTGCCGTTCGACGTGCGCGTGACCGACGGCGTCACGGGCGAGCAGCGGTCGTGGAACGACCTGTCGCACGGGCAGGAGGACGGCGAGCGCCTCGGCGTCGTCACCCTCATCGAGCCGATCGGCTTCGTCTCCGCGCCGCAGGCCACCAGCGCCCCGACGATCGACGGCACGATCGACGACGTCTGGGCGACGGCCCCGGTCGTCACGACGGACACCCAGGTCGAGGGCACCCCCGGTGCCACGGCCGAGGTGCGGGTCCTGTGGCACGACGACGCCGTCGACGTGCTGCTCAAGGTCGCCGACCCGGTGATCGACGAGTCCGCCACGAACGCGTGGGAGCAGGACTCGGTCGAGATCTTCGTCGACCCGGTCAACGCCAAGAACGGCGCCTACACGCCGCAGGACGGCCAGTACCGGATCAGCGCGAGCAACGCGCAGTCGGTCAGCGGCGACCTGTCGGTGATCAGTGAGCGGCTGACCAGCGCCACCGCGCTGATCGACGGCGGGTACGTCGTCGAGGCGTCCATCGCGCTGGGTCGGGACGCGGTCGCCGGTGACCTCGTCGGCCTGGACTTCCAGGTCAACGACGCGACCGACGGCGTGCGCGGCTCGGTCCGCACGTGGACCGACCCGACGGGCCGCTCGTACCAGAGCACCGCCCGCTGGGGCGTCCTCGAGCTCGCGGCCCCGGTCGTCGAGCCCGGGCCGGTCCTGACCCTCGGGTCGGACAGGGTCGCGCCGGGCAAGAAGCTCGCCGTCGAGCTCGCCGACTTCCCGGCCAAGACCAAGGTGACCCTCGTGCTCGACCGCGTGGGCGACCGGCCGGCGACCCCGTCGTACGGCGGGCTGTTCGGCAAGCTCGTCGAGGGCGTGCACGACTGGTACTGGAAGGACGCCGACCTCGGCACGGTGAAGACGGACGCCTCCGGCGCCGCGAGCACCAAGGTCAAGGTCCCCGTGTGGGTCCTGCCCGGCCAGTTCGAGGTCAAGGCCTACGTCGGCAAGGAGGCCGTGGCGAGCGCCCCGGTGCGCGTGACCTACTCCTGACCGACACCGCCCCGCCGCCCTGCCCGGCGGGGCGGTACCCACCACGACGGCCCCGGACCCCTCCGTCCGGGGCCGTCGTCACGCACGTAGGGTGGCGGCGTGCAGCAGCAGCTCGACCCCGCGTGGGTCGCCCGGGTGGTCCAGGTCGCGCTCGACGAGGACCTCGGCCCCGCACCGGGCCGGGACGTCACGTCGCAGGCGACGATCCCGCCGGACACCGTCGGCACCGCGCACCTCGTGGCACGTGCGGAGGGCGTCGTCGCCGGGCTCGTCGTCGTCCAGGAGGTCGTCGACCAGGTCGCGCAGCGGCTCGGGACCGACGCCGTGACCGTGACGCTCACCGTCGAGGACGGCGCGCGGGTGTGGCGCGACGAGGTGCTCGCGGTGCTCGTGGGGCCCGTGCAGACGCTGCTCGTCGCGGAGCGGACGATGCTCAACCTCGCGTCGCGCGCGTCGGGCGTCGCGACGCACACGCGCCGCTGGGCGGACGTCCTCGACGGCACGGGCGCGCAGGTGCTCGACACGCGCAAGACGACCCCGGGCCTGCGGGCGCTCGAGAAGTACGCGGTGCGCTGCGGCGGCGGGACGAACAAGCGCATGGGGCTGTACGACGTCGCGATGGTCAAGGACAACCACGTCGTCGCCGCGGGGTCCGTCGCGGCCGCGGTCCGGGCCGTGCAGGAGCGGTTCCCCGACGTCGACATCCAGGTCGAGGCCGACACGCTCGACCAGGCGCTCGAGGCCGTCGCCGCCGGGGCGCGGTTCCTGCTGCTCGACAACATGCCGACGCCGCTGCTGGCCGCGGTGGTCGCGGCCGTGCGTGCCGGCGAGCCGACGACGGGACGCGTCGAGCTCGAGGCGACGGGCAACCTCACGCTCGACCGCGCGGCCGGTGAGCAGCTGCGCGCGCTGACCGACGGCTGGGCGGTCGCGGTGCGCATGATCCTCATGGGCGTCGCGACCGGCCCCGACGTGGCGCGCCGCCTGGGTGCGGTCCCGTCGAGCGCGGTCCCGGTCGCGGACTACGTCGTCGACGAGGTCCTGGCCGGGCTGCCCGCACCGCTCGGGGCGTTCGTGCTGGTCGCGACCGCCGACGACGTGATCGACCCCGGGCTGGCCGAGGCGCTCGTGCCCGGCGGGGCCGCGCTGCTCGACGACTGCGTCGCGCGCGGCCTGTTCCTCACGCCCGCGACCACCCCGGACGCGACCGCGTACCGCTGGCACGGGCTGTTCGCCGCGCAGTGCCGCGTCCTGCTGTCCCGCC
>NZ_JAAXOY010000189.1 GCF_012396155.1 Cellulomonas septica
GCTCGCGATCATGAGCACGCGCCCCCACCCGCGCGACGTCATGCCGGGCAGGTAGGCACGCGTGAGCCGGACGGCCGTGAGGACGTTGACCTCGAAATACCGCCGCCACTCGTCGTCGGACACCTCGGCGCGCACCCCGGCCTCGAGCAGGGAGGTCCGCTCCGCATCGCTGATGGTGCGCAGCAGCTGCGAGTCCGGCGGCTCCCACGACCCGACGGACACGACGGCGGTCGTCACGGAGTCGAACATGCGCAGCGCGGCGGCGACGTCGGGCTGGCGGCGCAGGGCGTCGGCGGTGCGGGCGTCGTCGACGACGAGCGGCGCGAAGATCGGGCGCGCGGTGCCGCCTGAGCGGAGGGCGACGCGGCGGACGATCTCGACGGGAGACTCGTCGAGATCGGTGCCGATGGCGCCGGTGAGCTGGACGACGTCGACGCGGGGGAGCGGCGGCAGCGCGGCGCTCATGGCGGTGAGCGTGCGGCCCCACGCGAGCCCGAGCACCTCGCCCTCGCGGAGGGTCCCGCCGAGGATCTGCGCGGCGGCCTCGCCGACCTGGTGGCGGACGGCGTCGGCGTCGCCGCTCGTCTCCACGACGGTCACGGAGGCGAGCCCGAGGTGCTCGGACAGCGCGGCGCCTAGCGTCGGGTCCTGGAGCCCGTCGGCGTGGATCGTGATCGTGACGACGCCGGTCGCCTTCGCGTGCTCGAGCAGACGCGCGACCTTGAACCGGGACAGCCCGAGCTCGTCGGCGATCTGCACCTTCGACACGTCGTCGACGTAGTAGCGCCGGGCCGCGAGGACCATCAGCCCGCGGTCGTCGGCGCCGTTGCCGCGCCCCTCTGCTTCGCTCATGTGAGCACCATAGCGCGCTCGAACGTTGCCCAATCGTGATCTGGCCAAGTTGATCCCGGCGAGATGCGCGACGTAGTGTCGAAGCCAGATGAGCAACGCACGATGCTCATATGAGCAATAACACAGGCTGCGAGGAGGCAGACATGGTGAAGCGCCGCCGGATCCCGGAGGAGCTCGGCATCGGCGTGGTGATCGTGCTCGTCGCGGTGATCTTCAGCCTGATGTCCCCGACGTTCCGCACGTTCGACAACGCCAACCTGCTGCTGCTCAACGGCACGGTCATCGCGTTCCTCGCGATGGGGCAGGCGTTCGTGCTGCTCACGGGCGGCATCGACCTGTCGACCGGCTCGAACGTCGCCCTGACCGGCATGGTCGCCGCGCTCCTCATGCGCAACGGCCTGCCGTGGTGGGCTGCGGCGCTCGCCGCGCTCGCGGTCGGCGCGTTCGTCGGCGTCATCAACGGCGCCCTCATCCACTACCTCAAGCTGCCGCCGTTCATCGTGACGTTCGCGGCGTTCGGCGTCGCGGCGTCGATCCCGCTCATCCTCACCGGCGCGAGCTCCGTCAACGTCGCCGACCCGATGTTCGCGATCATCGGCCGCGGCGGGCTGTTCGGCATCCCGATGCCCGTCGTCCTCGTCGCGGTGTTCGCGGTCGTCTTCACGATCCTGCTGCGGCTCACGCCGACCGGCGTCCACATCTACGCGGTCGGCGGCAACGCCGAGACGTCGCGCCTGTCCGGCATCCCGATCGGTCGCGTGACGATGCTCGTCTACGCGGTCTCCGGCCTGTGCGCCGGCATGGGCGGCCTCATCGTCACGTCGCGCCTCATGGTCGGCTACCCGTCGGCCGGCTCGGGCAACGAGCTCTTCTACTCGATCGCCGCGGCGGTCGTCGGCGGCGTCAGCCTGTTCGGCGGCATCGGGTCGCTGCCCGGCGCGCTGCTCGGTGCCGTCCTCATCGCGACCGTGTCCAACGGCATGAACGTCGTCGGCGTCCAGTCGTACTGGCAGCCGCTCGTCATCGGCCTCATCATCCTCGGCGGCGTCATCCTCGACACCTACCGCCGCCAGTCGTCGCTGAGCGACCTGTTCCGCCGCCACCTCCGCGGCGGCCCTCCGAGCGGCACCGACGCAGCGGCCACCCCCGCGACGACCGCGGCCTCCGCCACCCCCGTCACCGCGGGCACCCCCGACCACCGGTGAACCCGGCACGACCCCGACCCACCCCCAGGAGAGACAGAGCGATGAAGCTTCGCATCCCCGCCCTCGCGGCCGGCCTGGCCGCCACCACCCTCGTGCTCGGCGCGTGCGGTGCCGTCGACACCGGCACGGGCTCGTCGAACAGCGGCTCGTCCGGTGCGGCGACCGCCGCGTCCGGCGAGATCCCTCGCCCGGAGTCCTGCGACGACGAGACCCCCTTCGTCGCGGTCGCGCTGCCGAACCTCACCAACCCCTACTACGTCGCGATGAAGGCCGGCTTCGAGGAGGCGGCCGAGGCGAACGGGTTCGAGGTCGAGGTGCAGATCGCCGACGACGACGACGCCAACCAGCTCGCGCAGGCGCAGTCGATGCTGCAGAAGAAGCCGTGCGCCCTGGCGCTCAACGCGGTCAAGTCCGAGCCGGGCGCCGCGATCGTCAAGGCCGCGAACGACGCGGGCGTGCCCGTCTTTACCGTCAACGTGGGCATCGACCCCGAGGCGCTGGAGTCGCAGGGCGCGAGCATCGTGCAGTACCTGGGCGCGGACAACACCGCGGGCGGCCGCCAGACCGCCGAGCAGGTCCTCGCCGACCTGGGTGCGGACGCCGAGATCAAGGTCGGCTTCGTCACCGAGCCCGACGAGACGCCGACGCAGATGCGCGACGCCGGCTTCGAGGAGGCGCTGTCCGCCAACCCGAACGCGTCCGTCGTCGCCAAGGTCGACGGCAACGTCAAGCCGGACGACAGCCTGCGCGCGACCACCGAGATGCTCTCCGGCAACCCGGACATCAACGTGATCTTCGCGTCGACCGGCCCGGCCGCCTACGGCGCGCTCCAGGCCCTCGGCGCCAACAGCGCGGTCAAGGTCTACGGGTTCTGCGCGTCCGAGGAGACGCTCACCGACGCGTACCCCGCGTGCGTCGCCCAGGAGCCCAACGCCTACGGCCAGCAGGTGATCGAGCAGATCCGCGCGTGGGTCGACGGCGCCGAGCCCGAGGCGGAGATCCTGCAGTCGCTCAAGCTCTTCACCGTCGGCCAGACGCCGGCGCCGGGCGAGGTCGGCTGACATGACCACGACGTCGACCGGGACGCCGGCAGGGCTGAGCGTCCGAGGGATCATCAAGCGGTACTCGGGTGTGTCGGTGCTGCACGGCGTCTCGGTCGACGTGCGGCCGGGGGACGTCGTCGGGCTCGTCGGCCACAACGGCGCGGGCAAGTCGACGCTCCTGCGGACCATCGCGGGGGCGACGTCCCCCGACGGCGGGCAGATCGTCGTCGACGGCCACGCCGCGACGATCGACTCCCCGGCTGCGGCCATCGCCGCGGGCATCGCGACCGTCTACCAGGAGCTCTCGCTCCTGCCGAACCTCACCGTCGCGCAGAACGTCTACCTCGGCGACGAGCGCTCGCGCGGCGGCCTGCTCCGCCGCGACGAGATGCGCGCCGGGGCACGGAAGCTCGTCGAGTCGTTCGGGCTCGACGTGGACGTCGACCGCAAGCTCGGCGACTACCCCGTCGCGACCCGGCAGATGCTCGAGATCGCGGTCGCCACGCACCGCGACGCGAAGTACCTGCTGCTCGACGAGCCGACGACGAGCCTCGAGGGCGGGCAGGTCGAGCGCCTGCTCGACATGGTCCGGTCCCTCGCGGCACGCGGTCTCGGCATCGTGTTCGTCGACCACAAGCTCGACGAGCTCTACGCGGTCTGCAACCGGGTCGTCGCGCTCGTCGACGGGCGCGTCCGGATCGACGCCCGCGTCGACGAGGTCAGCCGGCACGACGTCGTCGCGGCGATCGCGGGCGACGAGGCTGCGGAGATGGACGACCGCCTGCGCGCGGGCGACGCCCCCACGCAGGCGACGCACACGGCGCAGGTCGAGACCGACGAGGCCGACGCGGCAGCGGCCGTCGCCGACGTCCGCCGCTGGCTCCCCGACGCGTCACGCGGCCCCCGCGTGGAGGTCCGCGACCTGCACGCCCCGGGTGTGCACGGGGTCTCGCTGACCGCCGAGCCGGGCCGTGTCCTCGGCCTGTACGGCCTGGTCGGCGCGGGTCGCACCGAGGTCATGCGCGCGCTCGTCGGGCTCGCGCCCGTCACGGGCGGATCCGTGCTGCTCGACGGTCGCCCCTACCGCCCGGGAACCCCGGCGCGGGCCCAGCGCGCGGGCGTCGTCTACGTCACCGAGGAGCGCAAGAGCGACGGCATCGTCCCGAAGCTCGACTCCCCGATGAACGTCGCGCTGCCCGTCCTGCGCCGATACCGCCGCGCGGGCCTGCTCGACAAGCGCCGCATGCTGCGCGACGCCGACGACCTGCTCGGTCAGCTGCGCGTGCGCGGCGACGTGCACGGACCCGTCGTCAGCCTGTCGGGCGGCAACCAGCAGAAGGTGCTGCTCGCGCGGGCCATCGCGCAGCGGCCGCAGGTGCTGCTGCTCGACGAGCCGACCAAGGGCGTCGACCTCGGCGTGAAGGCCGAGATCCACCGCATCGTCCGGTCGCTCGCGCACGACGCCGGGCTCACCGTCCTGCTCGTCTCCTCCGAGGAGGAGGAGATCTGCGAGGTCGCCGACGACATCGTCGTCGTCTCGCACGGCCGCAGCACCGGCGAGCAGGTGCCCGCCGAGCACCGCACCCCCCAGGCGCTGCGCCTCGCGGCGTGGGCCGCCGCCTGATCCTGGCCCCCTCATGACGTACGACGGACCACCGACGGAAGAGAGCACCCCCATGACGACGAGCGCTGCGGCGACCCTCCAGACCGCACGGGACATCGTGCGGCGCGAGGGCCAGGGGGTCGCGGACGTCGCCGACCAGCTCGACGAGTCGTTCGTCGCGGCCGTCGAGCTCGTGGGCGGGGTGACGGGCAAGGTGTTCGTCACCGGCTCGGGCACGTCGGGCGCGGTCGCGCGCCGCATGGCGCACCTGCTGTCGGTGTGCGGCACCCCGGCGGTCTTCCTGCCGGGCATGGACGCGCTGCACGGCACGATGGGTGCCGTGGTGTCCGGTGACCTGCTCATCACGATCTCGCGCGGCGGCGAGTCGGACGAGCTCAACGACCTGTCCCGCCGCGTGCAGCAGCGGGGCGTGCCGGTGATCGCGTTGACCGCCTCGCCCACGTCGACGCTCGGGACCCTCGCGGACCTCACGGCCGTGGTCGACGCCGGTCCCGAGGTCGACCCCGGCGGCGTCATCGCGATGGGGTCGACGCTCGCGACGGCCGCGTGGGGCGACGCGCTCGCCGCGGTGCTCATGCAGATCCGCGGCTACGGCTGGGAGCAGGTGCTGTTCACGCACCCGGCCGGTGCCGTCGGGCGCATCGAGGAGCTGCCCGAGGCGCTGCCGTCGCTCGCCGCCGAGCGTCCGGAGGCCTGATGGGCGTCGTCGCGGGCGTCGACTCCTCGACGCAGTCCTGCACGGTCGAGCTGCGCGACGCCGAGTCCGGCCGGCTGCTCGGGTCGGGCCGCAGCCCGCACCCGCCGACGTCGCCGCCGGTCAGCGAGCAGGACCCGGCGACGTGGTGGGAGGCGTTCG
>NZ_JAAXOY010000019.1 GCF_012396155.1 Cellulomonas septica
AGGCCGCGGCGTTCGACCTCGCCGAGATCGACCCGGCCGACGAGACCGCGCTCGCCGCGTGGCTCGCCGACGCCGACCGGCCGAAGGTCGTGCACGCCGCGAAGGAGGCGTGGCACGCGCTGCGCGGTCGCGGCCTGGAGCTCGCGGGTGTCACGTTCGACACCGAGCTGGCGGCGTACCTGTGCCAGCCGGACCGGCGCGCGTACGACCTCGCGGACCTCGCGATCGGGTACCTGCGGCGTGAGCTCGGCGCGCAGGAGGCGGAGGTCGGCGGTCAGGGCGCCCTGGACCTCGAGCTCGACGGCACGGACGAGGGGCGCCGGGCGGCGGTGCGCGCCTCCGCGGTGCGCGACCTCGCCGACGTCCTCGCGGGCGATCTCGCCGACCGCGGCGCGGACCGGCTGCTGCACGAGCTCGAGCTGCCGCTCGTCGACGTCCTCGCGCGCATGGAGCGCACGGGCATCGCGACCGACCAGCCGTACCTGTCGTCGCTCGAGAAGTCGTTCGACGGCCAGGTGCAGGGCGCCGCGGCGGACGCGTACGCGGTCATCGGCCGCGAGGTGAACCTCGGCTCGCCGAAGCAGCTCCAGGAGGTGCTCTTCGACCAGCTCGGCATGCCGAAGACCAAGCGGATCAAGACGGGGTACACGACCGACGCCGCGTCGCTCACCGACCTGTTCGCGCGCACGCAGCACCCGTTCCTCGAGCACCTGCTCGCGCACCGCGACGCGATCCGCCTGCGCCAGACGGTCGAGGGCCTGCTGCGGTCGGTCGCGCCGGACGGTCGCATCCACACGACGTTCCAGCAGACGATCGCCGCGACGGGACGCCTGTCGTCGGCGGACCCGAACCTGCAGAACATCCCGATCCGCACCGAGGCGGGCCGGCAGATCCGGCGCGCGTTCGTGGTCGGCGAGGGGTACGAGACGGTGCTGACGGCGGACTACTCGCAGATCGAGATGCGGATCATGGCGCACCTCTCGGGCGACGAGGGCCTCATCGAGGCGTTCCGGTCGGGGGAGGACCTGCACTCGTACGTCGGGTCGCGCGTGTTCGGCGTGCCGACGGACGAGGTCACGTCGGCCATGCGGTCGAAGATCAAGGCGATGAGCTACGGCCTCGCGTACGGGCTGTCGTCGTACGGGCTGTCGCAGCAGCTGTCGATCGAGGTGTCCGAGGCCGCGGGCCTCATGCAGGACTACTTCGCGCGGTTCGGCGGCGTGCGCGACTACCTGACGGGCGTCGTCGACGTCGCGCGCACGACGGGCTACACCGAGACGATCCTGGGGCGCCGCCGCTACCTGCCCGACCTGACGAGCGACAACCGGCAGCGTCGGGAGGCCGCGGAGCGCATGGCGCTCAACGCGCCGATCCAGGGCAGCGCGGCGGACCTCATCAAGGTCTCGATGCTCGGTGTCGACCGGGAGCTGACCCGGCGCGGGCTGGCCTCGCGGATGCTGCTGCAGGTGCACGACGAGCTCGTGCTCGAGGTCGCGGCGGGGGAGCGGGACGAGGTCGAGGCGCTCGTGCGCGAGCAGATGGCCGCTGCGGGCGACGCCGCGCAGGACGGCCCGCTGGACGTCCCGCTCGACGTGAGCGTCGGCGTGGGCGGCAGCTGGCACGACGCCGGTCACTGACGCCCCGGCACCACCGACGCGCCCCGGGCCGCCCGACGACACCCGTCGCGGGCGGCCCTCGCGTTCCCCGGACGAGGGTTTCGGTCGACTTTCGACGATCCAGACGAAAACACCGCTAGTGGACGGGCGTGATCTGGGCCACAGTGGGCGCCTGTGGCAACGCCGCCACGTCCGACGTCCCCCGGGAGGCGCGCATGACCGACACGTTCAGCGACAGCCCAGAGACCGACTACCAACGCGTCCAGCGCAGCGCCGAGTTCCAGGCGCTGCGCCGTCGCTTCCGGAACTTCGTGTTCCCGATGACGGCCCTGTTCCTCGTCTGGTACTTCCTCTACGTCCTGCTGTCCACGTACGCGCACGACTTCATGGGCACGCGCGTGTGGGGCAACATCACCGTCGGCCTGCTGTTCGGGCTCGGCCAGTTCGTCTCGACGTTCGCGATCACGATGATCTACGCGCGGTGGGCGAACAACCGCCAGGACGCCGTCGCCGAGCGCCTCCGCCGGCACATCGAGGAAGGCACGCTCGACAGCGGTGAGGTCGCATGAGCGCCGTCGTCCGCACCGCGACCGAGCAGGTCGGCGAGCCGCTGGTCAACATCGCGATCTTCGGCGCGTTCGTGCTGGTCACGCTGATCATCGTGTTCCGCGCGTCGCGCAACAACCGCACGGCCGCCGACTACTACGCGGCCGGTCGGTCGTTCACCGGACCGCAGAACGGGACGGCGATCGCGGGCGACTACCTGTCCGCGGCGTCGTTCCTCGGCATCTGCGGCGCGATCGCGATCAACGGCTACGACGGGTTCCTCTACTCGATCGGGTTCCTCGTCGCGTGGCTCGTCGCGCTCCTGCTGGTCGCGGAGCTGCTGCGCAACACGGGCCGGTTCACCATGGCGGACGTCCTCTCGTTCCGGCTGCGCCAGCGTCCGGTCCGGATGGCGGCGGCCCTGTCGACCCTCGCGGTCGTGTTCTTCTACCTGCTCGCGCAGATGGCCGGTGCGGGCGGTCTGGTCGCGCTCCTGCTGGGGATCGACGACCGCGCCGCGCAGGGCGTCGTCATCGCCGTCGTGGGCGCGCTCATGATCCTGTACGTGCTCGTCGGCGGCATGAAGGGCACCACGTGGGTGCAGATCATCAAGGCGGTGCTGCTCATCGCGGGCGCCGGCGTGATGACGCTCTGGGTGCTGTCGAAGTACGGCTTCAACCTGTCCGACCTGCTGCAGGGCGCGATCGACCAGGCGGGCGAGGGCGGTGAGGCGCTCATCGAGCCGGGCAAGCAGTACGGCGCGAGCGCGATGAGCCAGCTCAACTTCGTGTCGCTGGCCCTCGCGCTGGTCCTCGGCACGGCGGGCCTCCCGCACGTGCTCATGCGCTTCTACACCGTGCCGTCGGCCAAGGAGGCCCGGCGGTCGGTCGTGTGGGCGATCTGGCTCATCGGCATCTTCTACCTGTTCACGCTCGTCCTCGGGTACGGCGCAGGCGCGCTCGTGGGGCCGGAGACGATCACGTCCGCACCGGGCGGCGTGAACTCGGCGGCGCCGCTGCTCGCGTACGAGCTCGGCGGGACGATCCTGCTCGGCATCATCTCGGCGGTCGCGTTCGCGACGATCCTCGCCGTGGTCGCCGGGCTCACGATCACCGCCGCGGCGTCGTTCGCGCACGACATCTACGCCAACTGGCTCAAGCGGGGCGAGGTCAAGCCCGACGGCGAGGTCCGCGTCGCGCGCATCACGGTCGTCGTGATCGGCATCCTCGCGATCATCGGGGGCATCTTCGCCAACGGCCAGAACGTCGCGTTCCTCGTCGCGCTCGCGTTCGCGGTCGCGGCCAGCGCGAACCTCCCGACGATCCTCTACTCGCTGTTCTGGAAGAGGTTCAACACGGCGGGCGCGCTGTGGAGCATGTACGGCGGCCTGATCTCGTGCATCCTGCTCATCGTCATCTCGCCGGTCGTGTCGGGCAAGGTCGACCCGAACACCGGCGCGAGCCTGTCGATGATCCGCGACACGAGCATCGACTTCCACCTCATCCCGCTCGAGAACCCGGGGATCATCTCGATCCCGCTCGCGTTCCTCCTCGGGATCCTCGGGACGCTGCTCAGCAAGGAGAAGCCGCACCCCGAGAAGTTCGCCGAGATGGAGGTCCGCTCCCTCACGGGCGCGGGTGCCGAGAAGGCGACGGTGCACTGACCGACGTCGGCCCGGGGCTGCGGCAGCACGTCCGCACCCCGGGCCGATGCGCGTCGTCCGCCGCGGAGGGCCGGTCCGGCACGGTGCCGGTCCGCCGCGACGCGCGAGCGCAGGCCGAGCGCGGACGGTCAGCGCAGGCGCGTGACGAAGATCGCCGTCCCCGGCAGCCGCGCGCCGCGCACGGGTCCCCAGCCGCCCCAGACGCGCTCGTGCCCGGCGGGCCACTCGGGCTCGACGAGCCGTTCGAGCACGAACCCCGCAGCGGTCAGGTCGGCGACGTGGTCGCCGACCGTGCGGTGGTACTCGGCGTACAGGACGCGGCCCGACTCGCCCGTCTCGACGTACGGCCGGCGGTCGAAGTACGAGCGCGTCGCGGTGAGCCCGTGCGCGGACGGGTCGTCCGGGAACGCCCACCGCAGCGGGTGCGTCACCGCGAACACCCACCGGCCGCCGGGCCGCAGCACGCGCGCGACCTCGGCGTGGACCCGCTGCGCGTCGGGCACGAACGGGATCGCGCCGAAGGCCGTGAACGCGACGTCGAAGGAGTCCGCCGCGAAGGGCAGCGCGCGGGCGTCCGCCTGCACGAGCGGCGTGCGCGTGCCCTGTGCGACGTCGTACCGGCGCCCCGCGGCGAGCATGCCGGAGGACACGTCGGTCGCCACGACGTGCGCACCGTGCGTGCCGAGCCACCGCGCGCACTGGGCGGCCCCCGCGCCCACCTCCAGCACGCGCCGCCCGCCCACGTCGCCGAGCAGCGCGACGTCCTCCTCGCGCAGCCCTTCCGGGCACCAGACGAAGTCGGCGGATCCGAGGAACGCGCCGTGCTCGTCGAGGTACTCCTCGGCGTTCGCGTCCCACCACCCCCGACCGGCCGCGCCGCCCTCGGCGTCCGGGACGGTCCGGTAGCCCGCGTCGGCGAGCGGGTCGGGCTCGGCCGGGTTGTATTTTCCAGACATGTCGCTAGTGTCGCCCGCGACCAGTGAACGTACTAGCACGTAACGAGCAGGTACTCCCGCGTAACAACGTGGTCACGTGGGACACCTAGCCTCAGGGCCGTTCCGGCGCCCGGCGTGCTGGTACCCCGTAGACGAAGGGTGGTCGTGGTGAAGTCCTGGAAGCTGGTGGCCGTCTCGACGGTCGGAGCACTCGCGCTCACGGCGTGCGCCGCGAGCGATCGCGACTCCGACGGAGGCTCGACCGACGGCGCGAGCGGCGGTGGACGCGACACGTTCATCTTCGCCGCGTCCTCCGACCCGGCGGGGCTCGACCCCGCCTTCGCGAACGACGGCGAGTCGTTCCGTGTCGCCCGGCAGATCTTCGAAGGTCTCGTGGGCACCGAGCCGGGCACCGCCGACCCGGCCCCGCTCCTCGCGGAGTCGTGGGAGGTGAGCGACGACGGCCTGGAGTACACCTTCCAGCTCAAGGAGGGCGTGAAGTTCCAGGACGGCACCGACTTCGACGGCGACGCGGTGTGCTTCAACTTCGACCGGTGGAACAGCTTCACCGGCGTGCTGCAGTCCGAGTCGCTGTCGTACTACTGGCAGAAGGTCAACGGCGGCTTCGCGACGAGCGACGTCGAGACCCTCAACGGCACCGGCAAGTACGAGAGCTGTGAGGCCCCGGACGCGACGACGGCCGTCGTCCACCTCAAGAGCCCGCTGCCCGAGCTCATCTCGGCGCTGTCGCTCCCGTCGTTCTCGATGCAGTCGCCGACCGCGCTCGAGGAGTACGACGCCGACAACGTCACCGGCGACGGCGACGCGCCCGTCCTGCCCGAGTACGCGAACGCGCACCCGACCGGCACCGGTCCCTACACGTTCGACTCCTGGAGCCCGGGCGAGGAGGTCGTGCTCGTCGCGAACGAGGACTACTGGGGCGAGCAGGGCCAGATCAAGCGGATCGTCTTCCCGATCATCTCCGACGCCACCGCGCGGCGGCAGGCGCTCCAGGCGGGCGACATCGACGGGTACGACCTCGTCGGCCCCGCGGACGTGCAGGCGCTCCAGAGCGACGGCTTCCAGATCGTCAACCGCGAGCCGTTCAACATCCTGTACCTCGCGATGAACCAGGCGAAGCCCGAGCTCGCGGACCTCCGCGTCCGGCAGGCCATCGCCTACGCGATCAACAAGGAGGCGCTCGTCGCCCAGACCCTCCCCGAGGGCACCGAGGTCGCGACGAACTTCGTCCCGCCGTCGGTCTCGGGCTGGAACGCCGACGTCGAGACCTACGACTACGACCCGGAGAAGGCCAAGCAGCTGCTCGCCGAGGCCGGCCAGTCCAACCTCACGCTCGACTTCAACTACCCGACCAACGTCTCGCGGCCGTACATGCCGACGCCCGAGCAGGTCTTCACGGCGGTCAAGGCGGACCTCGAGGCCGTCGGCATCACCGTCAACGCGGTCCCGGACCCGTGGAACCCCGAGTACCTGGACAAGATCCAGGGCACCCCGGACCACGGCCTGCACCTGCTCGGCTGGACCGGTGACTACAACGACACCTACAACTTCATCGGGGTCTTCTTCGGCGGGCCCTCGAACGAGTGGGGCTTCGACAACCCCGCGATCTTCCAGGCGATCAACGACGCCCGGTACGTCGCGGACATCGACGAGCAGAAGGCCGCGTACGAGGCCGCGAACGCCGAGCTCCTGGAGTTCCTGCCCGGCATCCCGCTCGCGCACCCGGTCCCGTCACTCGCGTTCAAGGACGACGTCAAGGGCTACCCGGCCTCGCCGGTCCAGGACGAGGTCTACAACGTGATCACGCTCGGCGACTGAGAGAGACCGCACCACTCGATGACCCGACTGATCCTGCGGCGCCTCGCGCTGCTCGTCCCCACCCTGCTCGGGTTGTCGGTCCTGCTGTTCCTGTGGGTGCGCGCTCTCCCGGGAGGTCCTGCCACGGCCCTCCTGGGGGAGCGCGCCACCCCGGAGGCGGTCGCCCGCGTCAACGAGCTCTACGGCTTCGACAAGCCGCTCGTCCAGCAGTACGTCACCTGGCTCGGTCAGCTCCTCCAGGGCAACTTCGGCGTCTCCACGCGGACCGGCCGGCCGGTCCTCGAGGAGTTCACCAACCGGTTCCCCGCGACGATCGAGCTCACCGTGGTCGCGCTGATCGTGGCCGTCGGGGTCGCGATCCCGCTCGGCTACGTCGCGGCCCGTCGCCAGGGCCGGCCGCTCGACCACCTCACGGTCGTCGCGTCGCTCATCGGCGTGACGATCCCCGTCTTCTTCCTCGCGTTCCTGCTCAAGTGGGCGTTCGCGGTCAACCTCGGCTGGTTCCCGTCCACCGGGCGCCAGGACCCGACGATGATCGCGACGCACCCGACGGGGTTCTACGTGCTCGACGGGATCCTCACGCGGGAGTGGGACGCGAGCTGGGACGCGCTCATGCACCTCGTCCTCCCCGCGATCGCGCTCGGGTCGATCCCGCTCGCGATCATCGCCCGCATCACGCGGTCGTCCGTCATCGAGGTGCAGGACGCGGACTACGTCCGCACCGCCCGCGCCAAGGGCCTCGGACCGGACCGCCTGCGACGACGCGTCATCCTGCGCAACGCGATGCTGCCCGTCGCCACGACCATCGGCCTGCAGGTCGGCCTCCTGCTGTCCGGCGCGGTCCTCACGGAGACCGTGTTCGCGTTCCCCGGCATCGGGAGCTTCCTCGCGAACGCGATCTTCAACCTCGACTACGCCGTGCTGCAGGGCTTCATCCTCATCATCGCGGTGGTGTACGCGCTCGTGAACCTCGTCGTCGACGTCTCGTACGGCTTCATCGACCCGCGCACCCGGGCGACGCGATGAGCGCGCCCGAGGTCTACGAGGTCCCCAACGCGCCGCTGGGCCAGGGCCGCGCGACCGACGAGTCGCGGCTCGCGGGCGCGTCCCACTGGCGGCTCGCCGCGCGGCGCCTGCGCCGCAACCCGGGCGCGATCGTCGGCGCGGCGATCGTCGTGGTGTTCATCCTGGTCGCGGTGTTCGCGCCGCTCATCGCGCCGTACGACGCGGGTGAGCTGCCGGGCCGGGCCGAGGTGCGCCCGACCTACATCCCGGGCCCGTCGGACGAGTACCTGCTCGGGCTCGACCGGTACGGCGCCGACCTGTTCTCGCAGCTCGTCTGGGGCGCGCGCGCCTCGCTGCTCATCGGCGTGCTGTCGACCCTGTTCGGCCTGCTCGGCGGGCTCGTCCTGGGCGCCCTGTCCGGCGGGCTCGGCGGCGCGACCGACAACGTCATCATGCGGTTCGTCGACCTGCTGCTCGCGGTCCCGAGCCTGCTGCTCGCGGTGTCGATCGCGGCGATCGCGGGCCAGACGCCCGCGGCCGTCGTCATCGCGATCGGTGTCGTGCAGGTCCCGATCTTCGCGCGGCTGCTGCGCGGCTCGATGTTCGCGCAACGCGGTCAGGACTACGTCCTGGCGGCTCGGTCGCTGGGCCTGAGCAAGCGGACCGTGACGATGAGCCACGTCCTGCCGAACAGCGTGTCGCCCGTGATCGTCCAGGCGACGCTGCTGCTCGCGACCGCCGTCATCGAGGCCGCGGCGCTGTCCTACCTGGGCCTCGGCGGCGGCTCGCCGACCACCGCCGAGTGGGGGCGCATGCTCACCTCGGCCCAGAACGAGCTCGAGATCGCCCCGCGGCTGGCCCTGTGGCCGGGCGCGTGCATCGCGGTCACGGCGCTCGGGTTCACGTTGTTCGGCGAGGCGCTGCGCGAGGCGCTGGACCCCCGGTCGAGGAAGCGGTGAGCGGCGTGGCAGGTCTCTTCGGCGGCGAGCCGCTGCTCTCCGTGCGCGACCTCGAGGTGCAGTTCCGCACCGACGCGGGGTCGACCACCGCGCTGCGCGGCGTCAGCCTCGACGTCCACCCCGGCGAGACCGTCGCGGTCGTGGGGGAGTCCGGCTCGGGGAAGTCGACGACGGCCGCGGCCGTGCTCGGCCTGCTCGCGGCCAACGGCGCGGTCACGGGCGGCGAGATCCACTTCGACGGCCAGGACGTCGTGCGCCTGAGCCCGGCGGAGATGTCGCGCCTGCGCGGCGCGCAGATCGGCCTCGTCCCGCAGGACCCGATGTCGAACCTCAACCCGGTCCGCCGGGTCGGCTCGCAGATCGTCGAGGCGCTCGAGGACAACGACGTCGCCCGCGGGTCGGCCGCGCAGGCGCGCACCGTCGAGCTGCTCGAGGAGGCCGGCCTGCCCGACGCGGCCCGGCGCGCGCAGCAGTACCCGCACGAGTTCTCGGGCGGCATGCGGCAGCGTGCGCTCATCGCGATGGGCCTGTCCGCACGACCGCGCCTGCTGGTCGCCGACGAGCCGACGTCCGCGCTCGACGTCACCGTGCAGCGCACCATCCTCGACGGCCTCACCGCGCTCACCGCACGCCTCGGCGTCGCCGTCCTGCTCATCACGCACGACCTCGGGCTCGCCGCCGAGCGCGCCGACACGGTCGTCGTCATGTACCGCGGCGAGGTCGTCGAGAAGGGCCCCGCCCGGCAGATCCTGCAGAACCCGCAGCACGAGTACACGCGCCGCCTCATCGCGGCCGCGCCGTCGCTCGCGTCGCGGCGCATCGCGATCGCCAAGGAGACGGGGGACGCCGAGGTCGCGGCCGAGGACCTGCTCGCGCCGTCGCTCGGCGAGGGCGTCACGACCGCGTCCGCCGGCGCGCCCGCCGTGGCCGAGGCCGGCGCGCGGCCCGACACCATCGTCGAGGTCGAGCACGTGACGAAGGTGTTCAAGCTGCGCGGTCGCGGCCTGTTCAGCCGGTCCACGGACTTCACGGCCGTCGACGACGTCAGCTTCACGGTGCCGCGCGGCCGCACCGTCGCGCTCGTGGGGGAGTCCGGGTCGGGCAAGTCGACCGTCGCGCGCATGATGCTCGGCCTCACCGAGCCGACGTCGGGCACCATCCGCTTCGACGGCGTCGACGTCGGCTCGGGTCGCGACCGCGCCGCCGAGGTGACGTTCCGCCGCCGCGTGCAGCCGATCTTCCAGGACCCGTACGCGTCGCTCGACCCGCTGTTCACCATCTACCGGACCATCGAGGAGCCGCTGCGCGCCCACCGCATCGGCACCCCCGCCGAGCGCCGCGACCGCGTGCACGCCCTCATGGAGGACGTCGCGCTGCCGACCGAGCTGCTGCGCCGCTACCCGGGCGAGCTCTCGGGCGGCCAGCGGCAGCGGGTCGCCATCGCGCGCGCCCTCGCGCTCGAGCCCGAGCTCGTGGTGTGCGACGAGGCCGTCTCGGCGCTCGACGTCGTGGTGCAGGCGCAGATCCTGCACCTGCTCGCCGACCTGCAGTCGCGGCTGGGCCTGTCCTACCTCTTCATCAGCCACGACCTCGCCGTCGTGCGGCAGATCGCCGACGTCGTGTGCGTCATGGAGAAGGGGCGGATCGTCGAGCAGGGCACGGCCGACGACGTGTTCGACGACCCGCAGACGGCGTACACGCGCACGCTGCTCGACGCGATCCCCGGCCGCACGCTCGAGCTGGGCGTCTGACCGCGCTCGTACCGTCGGGCCGGCGACACGGACCGGGACCGAAGGCACGGGTGACGTGCCTGGTCACGGCTAGGCTGGCGTGCGCGGCAGCCCGACGGAGCGCTGACGTCGTCCCCACCCGTCGTGCTGTGTAAGGAGTTCCCGTGCGTGTCGGTCTGCTCACCGGAGGCGGCGACGTCCCCGGGCTCAACGCCGCGATCCGCGCCGTCGTCAAGCACGGTGAAGGGCAGTACGGCCACTCGATCATCGGCTTCCGCAACGGCTGGAAGGGCGTCGTCGACGGCCTGTCGATCCCGCTGACCCGCAGCCACATCCGCAACGTCCTGCCCGTCGGCGGCACGCTGCTCGGCACGGCCCGCTTCCACCCGCACAAGGGCGACGGCGGCATCGACGCGGTGCTCGCGACGCTCGAGGCCGAGCGCATCGAGGCGCTCATCTGCATCGGCGGCGACGGCACCCTGCACGCGGCGAGCAAGATCGCCGAGGCGGGCGTCCGCATCGTCGCGATCCCGAAGACGATCGACAACGACGTGTGGGGCACCGACCAGTCGATCGGCTTCGACACCGCGGTGTCGATCGCGACCGAGGCGATCGACCGCATCCACACGACCGCCGAGTCGCACAACCGCGTGATGATCGTCGAGGTCATGGGGCGGCACGCCGGCTGGATCGCCGCGACCGCGGGCATCGCCGGGGGAGCCGAGCTCGTCCTCGCCCCCGAGGCGCCCTTCGACATCGACCGGATCGAGCGCTTCCTCAAGCACCGCCACCGCGCGCACGCGAGCTTCTCGATCGTCGTCGTCGCCGAGGGCGCGGTGCCCGCCGAGGGCACGTCGATGCACTACGAGACGCAGGTGGGCAAGTTCGGCGAGATCGTCGCGGGCGCGATCGGCGAGCGGCTCAAGTCGGAGATCGAGCAGCGCACGGGGTTCGACACGCGCGTCACGGTGCTCGGCCACGTGCAGCGCGGCGGCACGCCGTCGCCGACCGACCGCATCCTCGGCTCGCGCTTCGGCGTCGCGGCGATCGACGCGATCACCGAGGGCCGCTCGGACGTCATGACCGCGCTGCGCGGCGAGAAGGTCGAGCTGGTCCCGCTGAGCGAGATCGCGGGCAAGGTCAAGCACGTGCCGGACGAGCTGCTGTCGGTCGCCCGGGCGCTCGCCTGACGGCCGCGGCGGCCGCACGGTCCGCGCCGCTGCGCCCCGACCGCGGTGGGCGGGACGCGCTTTGACCTGCCCGCAAGCACCCCGATAGGGTGGACGGCGGTGCCGCGCGCCTTCCTCCAGGTCCGACCTCGCCACCCGGGATCTCGTCCCGGCGGTGGAGATCGCCCCTCGCAGGGCCGGTGACCAGCACCGACATCCTGTCCGCACAACTTCCTGTCCGCAACGGAGCCCATCCCTACATGAGCATCTCCACCCCCGCGAAGCCCGCCACCCCGCAGGTCGCGGTCAACGACATCGGCTCGGCCGAGGACTTCCTCGCCGCGATCGACGCCACCATCAAGTACTTCAACGATGGCGACATCGTCGAGGGCACCATCGTCAAGGTCGACCGCGACGAGGTCCTGCTCGACATCGGTTACAAGACCGAGGGCGTCATCCCCTCCCGCGAGCTGTCCATCAAGCACGACGTGGACCCCGGTGAGGTCGTCAAGGTCGGCGACGAGGTCGAGGCCCTGGTCCTCCAGAAGGAGGACAAGGAAGGCCGGCTGATCCTGTCCAAGAAGCGGGCGCAGTACGAGCGCGCGTGGGGCACGATCGAGAAGATCAAGGAGGAGGACGGCGTCGTCACCGGCACCGTCATCGAGGTCGTCAAGGGTGGCCTCATCCTCGACATCGGCCTGCGCGGCTTCCTCCCCGCCTCGCTCGTCGAGATGCGTCGCGTCCGCGACCTCCAGCCGTACGTCGGCAAGGAGATCGAGGCCAAGATCATCGAGCTCGACAAGAACCGCAACAACGTCGTCCTGTCGCGCCGTGCCTGGCTCGAGCAGACGCAGTCCGAGGTCCGCTCCACCTTCCTGCAGACGCTGCAGAAGGGCCAGGTGCGCCCCGGTGTCGTCTCCTCGATCGTCAACTTCGGTGCGTTCGTGGACCTCGGCGGCGTCGACGGGCTCGTGCACGTCTCCGAGCTGTCCTGGAAGCACATCGACCACCCGTCCGAGGTCGTCGAGGTCGGCCAGGAGGTCACGGTCGAGGTCCTGGACGTCGACTTCGACCGCGAGCGGGTCTCGCTGTCGCTCAAGGCGACGCAGGAGGACCCGTGGCAGGCGTTCGCCCGGACGCACGCCATCGGCCAGGTCGTCCCCGGCAAGGTCACGAAGCTCGTGCCGTTCGGTGCGTTCGTGCGCGTCGAGGACGGCATCGAGGGTCTGGTCCACATCTCGGAGCTGGCCGTGCGCCACGTCGAGATCCCGGAGCAGGTCGTCCAGGTCGGCGACGACGTCTTCGTCAAGGTCATCGACATCGACCTCGAGCGTCGCCGCATCTCGCTGTCGCTCAAGCAGGCCAACGAGGGCTTCGACCCGGCCTCGGAGGACTTCGACCCCGCGCTGTACGGCATGGCGGCCGAGTACGACGAGCAGGGCAACTACAAGTACCCCGAGGGCTTCGACCCGACCACCAACGAGTGGCTCGAGGGCTTCGAGTCGCAGCGCGAGACGTGGGAGGCCCAGTACGCGGCCGCGCACGAGCGCTGGGAGGCGCACCGCAAGCAGGTCGCCGAGGCCGCCAAGGCCGACGCGGAGGCTGCGACGTCGGGCGACGGCGGCAGCACCGGCGGTGCCGTGCCGTCGACTTACTCGTCGTCCACGGAGGAGGCCACCGGCACCCTCGCGTCCGACGAGGCGCTCGCCGCTCTGCGCGAGAAGCTCACCGGCAACTGATCTCGTCCGGGGCGCGTCCCCGGTGAGTCCTTCGACGGGCCGGTCACCTGCGGGTGGCCGGCCCGTCGGCGTACCCGGCACCGGTCCGGCAGGATGGGGCGCATGCAACGCATCGGGTTGACCGGAGGCATCGCGGCCGGCAAGTCCGTGGCCGCACGACGGCTGCGCGAGCTGGGTGCGGTGGTGATCGACTCCGACGAGCTGGCGCGCGAGGCCGTCGCCCCCGGCAGCGCCGGGCTCGACGCGGTCGTCGCGGAGTTCGGCGACGGGGTGCTGGCGGCGGACGGGACGCTCGACCGGCCCGCGCTGGCGTCGATCGTGTTCGCCGACGCGGACGCACGGCGCCGGCTCGACGGGATCGTCCACCCGGTCGTCCGGAGGCTCGCCGCGGAGCGCGAGGCAGCGGCCGCGGTCGTCGACCACGGGGCCGTCGTCGTGCACGACATCCCGCTCCTCGTCGAGACCGGCCAGGCGGACTCCTTCCACGTCCTCGTCGTCGTGCACGCGCCCGCCGTGCTGCGCGTCGAGCGGCTCGTGCGGCTGCGGGGGATGTCGCGTGAGGACGCCGAGCAGCGCGTCGCCGCGCAGGCCGCCGACGACGAGCGGCTCGCGGTCGCGGACGTCGTGCTCGACGGCACCGGGAGCGACGACGACCTGCGGACCCAGGTCGACGACCTGTGGGACCGGCTCGCCGTCGAGCGCGCCGACGAGCTCGCGGCCGAGACCCCGTGACGCGCGTCCTGCTCACGGGGTTCGAGCCGTTCGACGGCCACCCCGTCAACGCGTCGTGGGACGCGGTCGCGCTCGTGTCCGACGCGTGGGACGAGCCGGACGTCGACCTCGTCGTGCGTCGGCTCCCCGTGTCGTTCCGCCGGGCACGTCAGGACCTGCGCGCCGCCGTCGCCGAGCTGTCGCCCGACGTCGTCGTGTGCGTCGGCGAGGCCGGCGGGCGCGGCGCGGTCGGCCTCGAGCGGGTCGCCGTCAACGTCATCGACGCGCGCATCCCGGACGCCGACGGGTCGGCACCCGTCGACGTGCCCGTGATCGCGGGTGCCCCGGCGGCGTTCTTCTCGTCGCTGCCGGTCAAGGCGTGCGCCGCCGCGGTCGCGGAGGAGGGCGTGCCCGTCGAGGTGTCGAACACCGCGGGCACCTACGTGTGCAACGCGACGTTCTACGCGCTCGCCCACCTGCTCGACGGCCGCGACGGCGTGCGCGGCGGGTTCGTGCACGTGCCGCGGGACCCGCACGAGGCCGGCGACGGCCCCGGGCTTCCCGTCGAGGACT
>NZ_JAAXOY010000190.1 GCF_012396155.1 Cellulomonas septica
CGATCGGTGTCGTCGGACGCGGTCAGGCGACGCCGTCCGCGGTACGCAGGTACTCGCGCATGCCCTCGACGTCGGACGCGCCGCCGTCCTCCATGACGCGCCGGTGCTCGCCTTGCCGGCCGCCGTCTTCGCGACGGGACGCAGCGGGGCGTCCGCGCCGGGCCGGTCGGCGACCGTGACGAGCTTGTAGACCATGCCCGCGGTCGGGTGGCCCGACCCGCCGACGAGCCGCGTCCCCGCGCCGTAGACGTCGACCGGGGCGTCGGCGAGCGCGTCGATCGTGTGCTCGTCGAGGTCCGAGGTCACCGCGATCCGGGTGCTCGTCGCGCCGAGCGCGTCGAGCCGCGCGCGGGCGGCGCGGGCCTCGACGGCCAGGTCCCCCGAGTCGATCCGGACGGCACCCAGCGCGGGTCCGGCGACGGCGACGGCGTTCTCGATGCCGGTGGGCGTGTCGTAGGTGTCGACGAGGAGCGTGGTGCCGGTGCCGAGCGCGGCGACCTGCGACGCGAACGCGGCGCGCTCGTCGGTGTGCGCGAGCGTGAACGCGTGCGCCGCGGTCCCGCGCGTCGGGACGCCGTAGCGGAAGCCGGCCTCGAGGTTGCTGGTCGCGTCGAACCCGGCGACGTACGCGGCTCGCGCCGCGGCGACCGCCGACGCCTCACCGGTGCGGCGGCTGCCCATCTCCAGCAGCGTCCGGCCGCGCGCCGCCGTCACCATGCGGGCCGCCGCCGACGCGACCGCCGAGTCGTGGTTGAGGACCGACAGGACGAGCGTCTCCAGCACCACGCACTCGGCGAAGGTGCCGGTCACGGTGAGGACTGGGCTGCCGGGGAAGCAGATCTCGCCCTCGCGGTACGCGTCCACCTGGCCCGTGAAGCGGTAGTCGCGCAGGTAGGCGGCGGTGCGCGTGTCGGCGATCCCCTGCTCCTCGAGCCAGGCGACCTGGGCGTCGGCGAAGCGGAACGCCTGGATCGCCTCGACGAGCCGGCCCAGCCCGGCGACGACGCCGTAGCGGCGACCGGCGGGGAGGCGGCGCGCGAAGGCCTCGAAGACGGCCCGGTGGTGCGCGGTGCCGTCGGCCAGCGCGGCGCGCAGCATCGTGAGCTCGTAGTGGTCCGTCAGCAGCGCGGTGCTCGGGAGGGGGACGACGACCCCGTCGCTTAGAGTCATATTGACACTATGCAGCGACGCTCGGTGGGCGCGCAAGTAGATCAGGTCAGATTGACTCGAACAGGCGACGCACGCGCCTCTGCGCGGGCGCTCCGGGGTCAGCCGGCGCCGCGGACCGCGAGGTGCGCGCCGAGGTGCTGCGTGACCGCCTCGACCGCGCCGGGGACGATCGTGAAGTACGCCCAGACGCCGCGCTTCTCGCGCGTGACGAGACCGGCCTCGGTCAGCTGCTTGAGGTGGTGCGACACCGTCGGCTGGCTGAGGCCGACGGGCTCGATGAGGTCGCACACGCACGCCTCCCCGCCCTCGTGCGCGGCGATGAGCGACAGGAGCCGCAGGCGGGTCGGGTCGGCCATGGCCTTGAGCGTGCGGGCGAGCTGCGTCGCGTCGTCGGCGCTGATGGTCGGCGCGGCGGCGGGCGTGCAGCACGCGGCGGGCTCGGAGACGACGGGCAGCAGGTCCATGGCAGCCATGGGTCGAGTCTATGGCGGGAAATCGACGCTTGTCGATATTGACAGACGCCAATACCCGGTCCAGGATCGAAGGCATCGACACTCATCGATATCAAGGAGGAGCGATGTCCGACATCCGGGAACAGGTCCGGGAGAAGTACGCCGAGGCGGCGCGTCAGGTCGGCGGCGACGCCGGCTGCTGCGGCGGAGGGGGCGGCTGCGGGCCGACGGACGAGTCGCAGACGTTCGGCGCCGCGCTCTACGACCCGTCCGAGCTGACCGGCATCCCGGTCGAGGCGCAGCTCGTGTCGCTCGGGTGCGGCAACCCGACGGCCGTCGCCGAGCTCCGCGAGGGCGAGCGCGTGCTCGACCTCGGCAGCGGCGGGGGCATCGACGTCCTGCTGTCCGCGAAGCGCGTCGGACCGACCGGCTTCGCGCACGGCGTCGACATGACCGACGAGATGCTCGACCTCGCGCGCGCCAACGCCGAGCGCGCCGGCGCGACCAACGTCGCCTTCCACCGCGGCACGATCGAAGACCTGCCGCTCGACGACGCGTCCGTCGACGTCGTCATCTCGAACTGCGTCGTCAACCTCTCCCCCGACAAGCCCGCCGTGCTGGGCGAGGTCTTCCGGGTGCTCGTCCCCGGCGGGCGCGTCGGCATCTCCGACGTCGTCGCCGAGGACGACCTCACGCCCGAGCAGCGCGCGGAGCGCGGCTCCTACGTCGGCTGCATCGCAGGCGCACTGTCGCGGCAGGAGTACCTCGACGGGCTGGCCGCCGCGGGGTTCGTCGACACGGCCGTCACGTTCACCCACCAGGTCGCGGACGGCATGCACGGCGCGATCGTCCACGCCCGCAAGCCGGAGGCCTGACATGCACCCCGAGCTGTACCTCACGCTCCACCAGCAGCAGCAGCGCGAGGTCGACCAGGCGCTCGCCGTCGCGCTGCTCGTCCGCGAGCGCACGACGTCCGCACCCTCGGGCCGCCGACCGCGGACCCGCGTGCTGCTGGTGGCCCTGGCCGACGCCCGTCGGGCGCTCGGACGTCCGGTGCGACGGGCGACCGCCGTGCCGGTGTCCGTCGGCCCTGCCGCCTGCTGCCCCGCCTGACCCCCGGGCTGCGCTACGAGGCGACGACTGGCACGCCGAGCGAGTCGAGCAGGTCGGCGACGCGCCGACGGATCTCGTCGCGGATCGGCCGGACGGCCTCGATGCCCTGCCCGGCCGGGTCGTCGAGCACCCAGTCCTCGTAGCGCACGCCCGGGTAGAAGGGGCACGCGTCGCCGCATCCCATGGTCACGACGACATCGGATGCCTGCACCGCGTCGCTCGTGAGGACCTTGGGCTGCTCGGCGGCGATGTCGACCCCGACCTCGGCCATCGCCGCGACGGCGACGGGGTTCACCTGCGCGGCGGGCGCCGACCCCGCCGACCGGACCTCGACCGCGCCGCCCGACAGCGCGGAGAGGAACCCGGCGGCCATCTGCGAGCGCCCGGCGTTGTGGACGCACACGAACAGGACGCTGGGCTTGTCGGTCGTCGTCACGGCTGCTCCTCGGCGCGCAGTGGCGAGCCGGGCGGCCCGCGTCGGCACATCTTGCTCAGGACACGTTCGGTCAGTCAAGATTGACTCAATGAACACTGAGTGGATGGACGCGGTCGAGCGCCGCGCTGCGCTCCACGGGGCGCTCGCCGACCCGGGCCGGCTCGCCGTGGTCGACCTGCTGTCGCAGGGCGACGCCTCGCCGTCCGAGCTCGCGCTCGCGCTGGCTCTGCCCTCCAACCTGCTCGCCCACCACGTCAACGTCCTCGTGGAGCACGGCCTGGTCGAGCGCACGCGGTCCGAGGGGGACCGCCGCCGCACCTACCTGCGCCTCCTGCCCTCGGAGCTCGGGCCGGTCACCACCGCGCTCCTGCGACCACCCCGGGTGCTGTTCGTGTGCACCGCCAACTCCGCCCGCTCGCACCTCGCCGTCGCCGTCTGGCGACGGGTCAGCGAGATCCCGGCCGCGTCCGGCGGCACCCACCCGGCGGGCGCGATCGCCCCGGGAGCCCTCGCGGCGGCGACGCGGCACGGCCTCGACCTGCGCGGTGAGGAGCCGCGCGCCGTGGACGCCGTCCGCCGCGACGACGACCTCGTCATCACCGTGTGCGACCGGGCGCACGAGGAGGTCGGGCTCCGGGCCGACGTGCACTGGTCCCTCCCGGACCCCGTGCGCGACGGATCCGCGGACGCGTTCGACCGCACGGTGCACGAGCTCGACCGTCGCATCAGCGCGCTCGCACCGCGGCTCGTCGTCGCCTGAGGCGCGGTCACCACCGGTCGAGCGACGGCCTCACACGTCGATCGTCATGTCGCCCGTCGCCGGGTCCTCGCCCGTCGGCGCGTAGCGGAGCTGGACGACGCCGTGGCTGCCGACCGCGGGCGGCTCGAGGAGCCGCAGCCCCGAGGCCCGGACCCCGTCGGGGAACACCTTCTTGCCCTGGCCGAGCACGATCGGGTGGACCCACAGGGTCAGCACGTCGAACAGCCGCTCCGCGAGCAGCGTCTGGACGAGGTCGACGCTGCCGATGACGTGCGTGCTCTCGTGCCGGTCGCGCAGCGCGCGCACCTCGGCAGCGAGGTCGGGGCCGAGCAGCGTCGAGCGGTCCCAGGTCAGCTCCGGCGTGCCGCGGCTCGCGACGTACTTCGGCACCGCGTTGAGCCGGCGGCCGATCGTGTCCGCGTGCTGCGGCCAGTACGCGGCGAAGATGTCGTAGGTCCGCCGCCCGAGCAGCAGCGCGTCCATTCCCTCGATCCCGGCGGTCACCTCGCGGCCGACCATGTCGTCGGGCAGCGGCGCCTGCCAGCCGCCGAACGGAAAGCCGCCCGACGTGTCCTCCTCGGGCCCGCCCGGCGCCTGGGCGACGCCGTCGAGCGTGACGAACAGGTCGATGTGCAGGCGGCCCACGGCTCCTCCTCGAACGGTCCTGGTCCCGGCGACCATTCGAGCGCAGCGGGGGACGACCGTCCACCCCGGTGTGCGGCCGGTCGCGGTTGCCGTGGCAGAGCGCCGGGTCTAGCGTCGACAGACGTCTCTTTTAGAACGCTCCGCGCCCTCCCCCGGCGTCCCGCAGCGGGCGCCCGCGCCCTCGACGCCCACCACCACCGGTCCCAGGAGGACCGCATGTCCCGACACCGTCTCGTCCGGACCGCGACCGTCGCCGCGATCACCGCCCTCACCACCGCGCTCGCCGGCGCCACCGCGGCCGGCGCGGCCACCGACACCACGCCGCCCGGCACCCCGCTCTACGGGTACGCCGGCGGGTTCCAGTGCCTCATGCTCATCGTCGGCGTCCCGAAGGTCACCGACGACGTCACCCCGCAGGACCAGATCCGCTACCGCGTGCTCGCGAACGGCGTCGACATCGGCGCCCTCGAGGACAAGGGCTCGAGCGGGATGTGGGCGATCCTGCACCTGCTGCAGCCCGGCCCGAACGCGGTGCGCGTCCAGGCCGTCGACCTCGCGGGCAACCGCTCGACCAGCCGCGCCGCGACCGTCACGGGGTACTACACGCCGGGATGCACCCCGGGCCACCTCTGACCACTCACGGCTCCCCGACGACGACGCAGCAGCGCCCCACGCCGGGATCCAGCCGCGCCTCGAGCCCTCCGGGGCAGACCGCGTCGAGCACCCCGTCGACGAGGTCGCGGTTCATCACGCACACGACGTCGGGGACGTCGGCCGCGAGCCGCTCGAACGGGCAACTGGTCAGCAGGACCTCGCCGTCGGCGGCGCGCGGCTCGTACCCGTGCCGGGCCAGGACCCGGGCCACCGCCTCCCGGTCCGGCACGGCCGCGTCGACGTCGGCGCGCTCCACGAGACGACGGCCCATCTCACGGGCCGTCGTCGCGAGCGCGTCCTCCACGGCCGTCCCGTCCCGGCGGGCGGCCGCGACGGCCTCGGCCAGGAC
>NZ_JAAXOY010000191.1 GCF_012396155.1 Cellulomonas septica
CGAGCGGCCGTCGCGTGCCCGGTCGGCGCAGCACGCCCCCGGGCTCGTCGCCCGCGGGCTCAGTCCGGGAAGCGGACCATGCCCTCCTGCGCGATGGACGCGACGAGCGTCCCGTCGCGCGTGAACACCCGCGCCGCCCCGAGCCCGCGCCCGCCCTGCGCGCTCGGCGACGTCTGCACGTACAGGAGCCAGTCGTCGACGCGCGCGTCCCGGTGCCACCACATCGCGTGGTCCAGGCTCGCGATCGACATGCCGGGGGTCACCCACGAGCGTCCCGACCGGCGCAGCACGGGCTCGAGCATGACCTGGTCGCACGCGTACGCGAGCAGCGCGCGGTGCAGCAGCCGGTCGTCCGGCAGCGGGTCGCGCGCGCGGAACCACACCTGCTGACGACCCGTGACCTCGGCGGCGCGGCCCAGGTAGATCGAGCCGTCGACGTGCCGCACGTCGAACGCCGACTCCTGCGCCCAGAACTTCGCCGCCGGGTGGTCGATCGTCCCGAGCAGGTCGAGCGCCGACGGCACGTCCTCCGGTGCCGGGACACCGTCCGGCATCTCGTCCGCGTAGTCGACACCGTCCTGCTCGGTCTGGAACGACGCGATGAGCGACAGGATCGGGGCGCCGCCCTGCAGCGCGTGCGTCCGGCGGGCCGTGAACGACCGGCCGTCGCGGAGCCGCTCGACCGCGAACGAGATCGGCTCCGTCACGACGCCCGCGCGGAGGAAGTACCCGTGCAGCGAGTGCGGCAGCCGGTCGGGGTCGACCGTGCGACCTGCGGCGAGCAGCGCCTGCGCGAGCACCTGCCCGCCGAACACCCGCCCGTTGGGCTGGGGGAGGCTGTGCCCGGAGAACTGGTCCGGGACCGTCGGGTCCGGCGTCAGGGCCAGCGCGTCCAGGACGGCGGCGGTGGGGGAGACGGGCGCGTCGCTCATGCTCCGAAGCGTGCCACGGCTGCTCCTCGAAGCGCTGTCCAGCGGCGAGTGAGCCGCGCTACTCCTCGGTGCTGTCGGTCGGACTGAGGCTGCGCTCCGCTGCGGGCGCGTGCCGCTGGCGCGGCCCGCACCCTTCGCTGCGCTCCGCCTCAGTTCCGGTTCCTGTGGTCGGACTGAGGCTGCGCTCCGCTGCGGGCGCGTGCCGCTGGCGCGGCCCGCACCCTTCGCTGCGCTCCGCCTCAGTTCCGGTTCCTGTGGTCGGACTGAGGCTGCGCTCCGCTGCGGGCGCGTGCCGCTGGCGCGGCCCGCACCCTTCGCTGCGCTCCGCCTCAGTCCTCGAAGGTGTTGAGCAGCGAGTGCGCCGCGCGCTCCAGGTAGTCCCACAGCTCGGCCTTGTGCAGGGGCGCCAGGTCGAGGGTGTCGACCGCGGCGCGCATGTGGCGCAGCCAGCGGTCGCGCGCGTCGGGGTTCACCTTGAACGGGGCGTGCCGCATGCGCAGGCGCGGGTGGCCGCGCTGCTCGCCGTAGGTCGTCGGACCGCCCCAGTACTGCTCGAGGAACATCGTCAGCCGCTCGGCGGCGGGGCCGAGGTCCTCCTCGGGGTACATCGCGCGCAGCACGGGGTCGTCGGCGACGCCGCGGTAGAACTCGTCGACGAGCCGCACGAACGTGTCGTGCCCGCCGACGGCCGCGTAGAACGAGTCGGGTCTCACACCGACCATCCTCACACGCACGCGCGGGCGTCAGGACGAGGTGTCGGTCACCTCGCCCCGGACGGGGAGACCGGGTCGTGCACGCGCCTCAGAGCCCGAGCTCCGCGAGCACCGGCAGGCCCGCCCGGACGACCTCCTGCGCGTCGGTCGCGGTCGACGCGGCGAGCGCGAGGGTCGCGAGGCGGCGGCACTCGTCGAGCGGTGTGGCGGCGAGCACGGCGGCGACGTCGGGGAGCGCGCGGGGCGTCATCGACAGCGACGTGACCCCGAGCCCGATGAGCACGACGGCGAGCGCGGGCACCGCGGCGGCCTCGCCGCAGACGCCGACGGGCCGGCCTTGCTGCGCCCCGCCGCGGCACGTCGCCGCGACGAGCTGGAGCACGGCGGGCTGCCACGCGTAGGACAGGTGCGCGACGGCACCGAGCACGCGGTCGGCGGCCATCGTGTACTGCGTGAGGTCGTTGGTGCCGATGCTCGCGAACGACGCGTGCGCGAGGATCGGGCCGGCGAGCAGCGCGGCGCTCGGTACCTCCACCATGACGCCGGCGGTGTCCAGCCCGTGCCGGGCGCACGCGGCGACGAAGTCCTGGGCCTCGTCGACGGTCGCGACCATCGGGGCCATGACCCACACCGTCGCGGACTCGGCCGCGGCCGCACGCGCGATCGCGGTGAGCTGGTCGTCGAGGACCTCGGGGTGCGCGACGGACGTGCGCAGGCCCCGCACGCCGAGCGCCGGGTTGGCCTCGGCGTCGCCGGCGAGGAAGGGCAGCGGCTTGTCGGCGCCCGCGTCGAGCGTGCGGACGACGACCTTGCGCCCGGGGAACGCGGCGAGGACCTGCCGGTAGGCGGCGACCTGCTCGTCCAGACCGGGGGCCTCGTCGTGGTCGAGGAACACGAACTCGGTGCGGAACAGCCCGACGCCCTCGGCGCCCTGCGCGGCGGCGTCGAGCGCCGACATCGCGACCTGGACGGCGCGGCCCGTGCCGGGGATGTCGTCCTGGTCCGCGAGCAGCGCCTGCGGGTCGACCTCGGCGACGTGCGCCGCGACGGCCTCGCGACCGTGGCGCACCACGACGACGACCCGACCGGGGTCGAGCGCGCGGGCCGTGGCGAGCGCGTGGCCGAGCATGCTCCGGCCGGCGAGGGTGTGCAGGACCTTGGGGGTTGCCGAGCGCATCCGCGTTCCCTCACCAGCGGCGAGGACGACGACGGCAGCCGGGCGGGGGAACGTCACCTGAGGGTGCTCCTCGCGGGTCTGCCCGGAAGCACTCCGGGCGGCGGGACCGTGGGCACCTGCACTCTACCGCCGCGTCCGGGGCGTCCCGACGGCCCGTCCCGCCGGCACGCACCCGCTCGCCGGAACGCCCGACGCGCGGTGCCGTCGTGCGGTAGGAACGGTCCTCGGTCACGCGACGTCACGACAAGAGGGGTGCACGGTGGGCTGCACGGACACGGACCGACCTGCGCACCACGACGGCGGGCGGCGGTCGGGCACCGCGCCGCGCGTGCTCGCGGCGGTGGGCACGCTCGCGTCGCTCGCGGTCGTGACCGCGTGCACGGAGGACGTCGACGCGGCCGCGCTGGTCGGGGAGTTCGTCGGCACCACGACGGACGGCTCGGTGCGCCTCGCGGACGACGGGACGTTCGAGGCGACCGCGGTCCCGCTCGCGGCGATCGACGGCGCCGACGCGCCCGGCGAGGTCGACCTCACGGGGCGGTGGGAGCTGCTCGAGATCAGCGGGAGCGACGTCGTCTACCTGACGATCGACGACGTCGACGGCGCCACGACCCGCACGGCCGGCGCCCAGCTCTGGGTCGCCGGCACGGACCGCGTCTCCCTGCAGCCGGACCCGGACCGTCCCGGGACCCGGGTCGAGTTCGAGCGTCGCGACTGAGCGGGCGCCGAGGGGCCGGCGCGGCACGTCGTCGGCGCGACCTGCTCCGCCCCCAGGATTCGAACCTGGACCGCAAGGCTCCAAAGGCCTGCGTGCTGCCGTTACACCAGGGCGGACCGGCGCCGTGCCGTCGGGGCGACAGTCTGCCAGGGACCGCGGGGCGGACCACGGCCGGCCCGGCGCGCGCACACGGCATGATGTTCCCCGTGGCTGCGGAGACGAGGCGAGCGCCCCGCTCGCGCATGACGGGGACCGAACGTCGTGCGCAGCTGCTCGACGTCTCCCGCCGGCTGTTCGCCGAGAAGGGCTTCGACGGGACCAGCATCGAGGAGATCGCGTCGCGCGCGGAGGTCTCCAAGCCGGTCGTGTACGAGCACTTCGGGGGCAAGGAGGGCATCTACGCGGTCGTCGTCGACCGGGAGATCCAGGCCCTGACCGGTGCGCTCACGGGCGCCCTGGAGGGCGGCGGCCACCCGAAGGTGCTGGTCGAGCGGACCGCGCTGGCCCTGCTCAGCTACATCGAGGCGTCGGAGGACGGCTTCCGGATCCTCGTGCGCGACTCCCCCGTGGCCCAGGCCACGGGCACGTTCTCGAGCCTCATCGGCGACGTCGCGACGCAGGTCGAGCACCTGCTGGCCGACCAGTTCCGCGGTCAGGGCCTCGACCCGCGCACCGCGCCGATCTACGCGCAGATGCTGGTCGGGATGGTCGCGCTGACGGGCCAGTGGTGGCTCGACGCGCGCCGCCCGCGCAAGGCCGAGGTCGCGGCGCACCTCGTCAACCTCGCGTGGAACGGGCTGGCCGGGCTCGAGCGGCGCCCGGAGCTCACGCGGAACACCGAGCCGGTCGCGTGACGACACGCCCGGGTCCCGGTCCGGTTGTGTCGACGTCGAGTAATCTCGCGCTCATGACGCCGGGGACGGCGCCCGACGACCCGGGGGCGCAGGACGAGGTCGACCGGATCGTGCTCGCGTGGGAGCGCGAGCGGCCGGACCTCGACGTGCGCCCGCTGACCGTCCTCTCGCGCGTGAGCCGCTTGGCCCGCCACCTCGACCTCGCCCGCCGCGGGGCCTTCGCGCGGCACGACCTCGAGACGTGGGAGTTCGACGTCCTGTCGGCGCTGCGGCGCGCGGGCGCCCCCTACCGCCTCTCGCCCGGCGCGCTGCTCACGCAGACGCTCGTGACGAGCGGCACCATGACCAACCGCATCGACCGGCTCGTCGAGCACGGCCTGGTCGAGCGGCAGCCGTCGCCGGACGACCGCCGCGGCGTGCTGGTGCAGCTCACGGAGGCAGGCCGGACGCGGGTCGACGCCGCGTTCGCGGACCTGCTGGACGTCGAGCGCGGGCTGCTCGGCGAGCTCGACGAGGCGGACCGGCAGCGGCTCGCGGACCTGCTGCGTGAGGTCGTGGCACCGTTCGACGCGTCGTGAGGGCATGACGGCGGCCCGACCGGCCCCGAGGGCATGACGGCGGCGGCTCGGCGGGCTGCCGCGGACGGTGCGCGCGGGCTCCTGCTCGCCGCGGTCCTGCTGTACGCGCTCAACCTGCGCGCACCGATCACCGCGCTCGCGCCCGTCGTCGACGACGTCCAGGCGGACCTGGGCCTGTCCGCGGCCGGCGTCGGGCTGCTCACCGGGGTGCCGGTGCTGTGCTTCGCGCTCGCGACGCCCCTCGTGGCCGTGCTGCTCGCACGGCAGGGCACGACGCGCGTCGTGACCGCGTCGCTCGTGACGGTGCTGGTCGGGACGGTCCTGCGGTCCGTCGACGGGTTCGGCACCGCGCTCGTCGGGACGGTGCTCATCGGGGTCGCGATCACCGCGGGGAACGTCGCGGTGCCGGTCGTGATCGGCCGCGACTTCCCGTCGGCGGTCCCCCGCGCGACGGGGCTGTACACCGCGGCGCTCAACGCGGGCAGCGTGCTGACGACGACCCTGACCGAGCCGCTCGCGTCGCTCGTCGGGTGGCGCTGGGCGCTCGCGTCGTGGGGCGGCCTGGCGGTCGTGGGGCTCGTGGTGTGGCGGCGCGCGTAC
>NZ_JAAXOY010000192.1 GCF_012396155.1 Cellulomonas septica
CCCGCCTCGCCCTGGATCGGCTCGACGACGAGCGCGGCGACCTGGGCGCCCGCACCGTCGGCGAACGCGGCCTCGAGCGCGGCGGCGTCGCCGAAGGGCAGGAACTCGACGCCCCCGGGCAGCGGCTCGAACGGCTCGCGGTACGCCGCCTTGTGCGTGAGCGCGAGCGCCCCCATCGACCGGCCGTGGAAGGCACCCTCGAGCGCGAGGACCCGCGGGCGGTCCGGGCCGCCGTTGCGCCGGGCGAGCTTGAACGCGGCCTCGTTCGCCTCCGTGCCGGAGTTGGTGAGGAAGACGCGGGACCCCTCCGGCGCCTGCGCGAGCGACAGCAACCTCTCCGCGAACGCGATCTGCGTCGGGCTCGCGAAGAAGTTCGACACGTGGCCGAGCGTGCCGAGCTGCGCGCTGATCGCCGCGGTCAGCGTCGGGTGCGCGTGGCCGAGCGAGTTGACCGCGATCCCGCCGAGCAGGTCGAGGTAGCGGCGGCCGTCGGCGTCCCACACGTACGGGCCCTCACCGCGCACGAGGACGCGCTGGGGGGCGCCGAACGTGTCCATGAGCGCGTGCGTGTAGCGCTCGGTCCACTGCGCGACCGAGCCGTCGACGGCCTGGACCGGCAGCGAGGCGTCGGGGGCCGCCGGGGCCCGGTGCCGGGCGCCCGAGGGCGTGACGTCGGTGCTCATGCGGGGACCTCCGGGGTGGGCCGGACGGCCGGCACGGGGGCGGTGAACGGGGCGTCGGCGGGCTCCTCGTCCGGCAGCACCATGGTGCCGATGCCGTCGGACGTGAAGACCTCGACGAGGATCGAGTGCGGGGCGCGGCCGTCGATCACGTGCGCGCGGCCGACGCCGCCCTCGACGGCGCGCCAGCACGCCTCCATCTTGGGGCGCATGCCGGAGTCCAGCGTCGGCAGCAGCTCGGCGAGCTCGCGGGCGCGCAGGCGGCGCACGAGCGACGTCCGGTCGGGCCAGCTCGTGTAGAGGCCCTCGACGTCCGTGAGGACGATGAGCTTGCGTGCGCCGAGCGCGACCGCGAGCGCCGCGGCCGCCGTGTCGGCGTTGACGTTGAGCACCTGCGTCGGGTCCTCGATGTCCGGCGCGACCGTCGACACGACCGGGATGCGTCCCGCGTCGAGCAGGTCCTGCACGGCGCCCGGGTTGACGTGCACGACGTCGCCCACGAGGCCGACGTCGACGTGCTCGCCGTCGACGACCGCGGTGCGGCGGCGCGCCTGGAACAGGCCGCCGTCCTCGCCCGACAGGCCGACCGCGTGCGGGCCGTGCGCGTTGAGCAGCCCGACGAGCTCACGCGAGACCTGCCCGGTCAGCACCATGCGGACGACGTCCATCGCCTCGGGCGTCGTCACGCGCAGGCCGCCGCGGAACTCCGACTCGATGCCGAGCCGGTCGAGCATCGCGTTGATCTGCGGGCCGCCGCCGTGCACGACGACGGGCCGCAGGCCGACCTGGTGCAGGAACACCATGTCCTCGGCGAACGCGCGCTTGAGCGTGTCGTCGATCATCGCGTTGCCGCCGTACTTCACGACGACGAGCGCGCCGCTGAACTTCTGCAGCCAGGGCAGCGCCTGGATCAGCACCTCCGCCTTCTGGTCCGGGCGCAGGTCCGTCCGGGTGTCGAAGTGGAAGTCGTCGGGGATGCCGCTCATGTGGAGTACGCGCTGTTCTCGTGGACGTAGTCGTGCGTGAGGTCGTTGGTCCAGACGGTCGCGAGCTCGGTGCCCGCGTGGAGGTCGATGAGGACGTGCACCTCGCGGTTCGCCGCGAGGTCGACCTCGGTGCGGGGCGCGTGCGCTCCCCCGGCCCGGCAGACCTGGACGCCGTTGATCGTGACGTCGAGGAGCTCGGGGTCGAAGGCAGCGACCGACTCGGGCACCGTCCCGACCTGCGCGAGCACGCGGCCCCAGTTGGGGTCGTTGCCGAAGATCGCGGCCTTGAAGAGGTTGGAGCGGGCCACGGCCCGGCCGACCGCCACGGCGGCGTCCTCGGTCTCGGCGCCCACGACCGTGATCGCGACGTCGTGCGTCGCGCCCTCGGCGTCCGCGACGAGCTGCCGGGCGAGCTGCCCGCACACGGCGGTCAGCGCCGCGGAGAAGCCCGCGGGGTCAGGGGTCGCGCCGCTCGCGCCGGACACCAGCAGGGCGACCGTGTCGGACGTCGACATGCAGCCGTCCGAGTCGACCCGGTCGAACGTGGCACGCGTCGCGGTGCGCAGCGCCTCGGCGGCGACAGACGCGTCGACGACCGCGTCGGTCGTGATCACGCACAGCATCGTCGCGAGCCCGGGCGCGAGCATGCCCGCACCCTTCGCCATGCCGCCGACGGTGAACGTGCCGAAGTCGCCGGGGACCGTGACGTGCGCCGTCTTCGCGACGGTGTCGGTCGTCATGATCGCGGTCGCGGCGTCGGGGCCGCCCTCGCCGTGCAGGGCCGCGGCCGCGTCGTCGACTCCGGCGAGCAGCTTCTCGATCGGCAGCCGCTCCCCGATGAGACCGGTCGACGCGACGACCACGTCGCCCGCGGAGACGCCGAGGACGTCGGCGACCTTCTCGGCGGTGCAGTGCACGTCGGCGAACCCGTCCGGACCGGTGCAGACGTTCGCGCCACCCGAGTTGAGGACGACGGCCGAGACCGTGCTGTCGGCGACGACCTGGCGCGACCACACGACGGGAGCGCCGACGACGCGGTTCGTCGTGAACACGGCCGTGCCGACCTGCAGCGGCCCGTCGTTGACGACGAGCGCGAGGTCGGGACGGCCCGACGCCTTGAGGCCGGCGGTCACGCCGGACGCGCGGAAGCCCGCGGCGGCGGTCACGCCCGGCGAGGCGAGGTCGTCGGTGTCGACGGCGGTCTGCTGTGCCATCAGTCCTCCTGGTCCACGGTCCGGTGGGCGGTCCCTGCTGCGGCGCGCGTGCTCACGGCGCGACTCCCTCGAGCGGGAGCCCGAGCGTCTCGGGCAGGCCGAGCGCGAGGTTGAGCGACTGCAGGGCGCCGCCCGCGGTCCCCTTGACGAGGTTGTCGATCGCCGTGACGGTCACGACGCGGCCGGCGCGCGCGTCGACCGCGACCTGCACGAGCGCGGTGTTCGCGCCCAGCGTCGCAGCCGTCGTCGGCCACTGCCCCTCGGGGAGCAGGTGCACGAACGGCTCGTCGGCGTACGCGGCCTCCCACGCGGCGCGCACGGCCGCCGGGTCGGTGCCCTCGACGAGCCGGGCGGTCGCGGTCGCGAGGATGCCGCGGGACATCGGGACCAGCGTCGGGGTGAACGAGATCGTCACGTCGGGCGCGCCGGCGGCCTGGAGGTTCTGGGCGATCTCCGGGATGTGCCGGTGCGTGCCGCCGACGGCGTACGGCTGCGCGGAGCCCAGGGCCTCGCTCGCGAGGAGGTGGCTCTTGAGGGTCCGGCCGGCGCCGGAGTAGCCGACGGCGAGCACCGCGACCACGTCCACGGGGTCGATCACGCCCGCGGCGACGCCGGGCTGGAGGCCCAGCGTGACCGCGGTGACGTTGCAGCCGGGGACGGCGATGCGCCGGGCGCCCGCGAGCGCCTCGCGCTGGGCGGCGGCCGTCTGCTCGCCCGCGTGCAGCAGCTCGGGCAGGCCGTAGGGCCAGGTGCCGGCGTGCGCGCTGCCGTAGTAGGTCTCCCAGGCGACCGGGTCGACGAGCCGGTGGTCCGCGCCGAGGTCGACGACGATCGCGCTGTCGCCGCGCTCCGCGAGCTCGGCGGCGACCGCGCCGCTCGCGCCGTGCGGCAGCGCGAGCACCACGACGTCGTGCCCCGCGAGCGCCTGGACACCCGTCGGCTCGAGGACCCGGTCCGCGAGCGAGCGCAGGTGCGGGTGGATGCTGCCGAGGGTCGCGCCGGCGTTGGAGTGGGCGGTGAGAGCACCGATGCGGGCCTCGGGGTGCGCGAGGAGCACCCGGAGCATCTCGCCCCCGGCGTACCCGCTGGCCCCGGCGACCGCCACGCTGAACGTCATGTGCATGAACATACACGCCTCTGCACGAAGATACGTGCGGGATTCAGGGATGACGCGCCGCGCGCGTTGCGTTGGCCCAGACGTGCGCGCCATCCTCGCCACCGCCGCGGGCGGTCCCGACGTCCTCGAGCTCCGTGACGTGCCCGACCCCGAGCCCGGTCCCGACCAGGTGCTCGTGCGCGTCGCCGCCGCGGGCGTGAACTTCATCGACACCTACCGGCGCAGCGGGCTGTACCGCGTGCCCTTCCCGCACGTCGTCGGCGCCGAGGGGTCCGGCGAGGTCGTGGCCGTCGGCGCCGACGTCACGCTCGTCGCGCCCGGCGACCGCGTCGCGTGGGCCTCCTCGCCCGGTGCCTACGCCGAGCTCGCCCTGGTCGCCGAGCGGGACGTGCTCGTCGTCCCCGAGGGCGTCGACGACCAGGTCGCCGCCGCGCTCCCCCTGCAGGGCATGACCGCGCACTACCTCGTCACGTCCTCGTTCCCCGTCGCGGTCGGCCACGACGTGCTCGTGCACGCGGCCGCGGGCGGGGTCGGGCTGCTGCTCACGCAGCTGGCCGCCCAGCGGGGAGCGCGTGTCATCGCGACCGTCGGGACCGCCGAGAAGGAGGCGCTCGCGCGCGCGGCCGGCGCCGCCGACGTCATCCGCTACCGCGAGCTCGACGACCTGACCACCGAGCTGCCCGCGCTCGTGCGCGACCTCACCGGCGGCCGCGGCGTGCACGCCGTCTACGACTCGGTCGGCAAGGACACCTTCGACGCGTCGCTCGCGTCGCTCGCCCGGCGCGGCACCCTCGTGCTGTTCGGCGCGTCGTCCGGCCCGGTCCCGCCGTTCGACCCGCAGCGGCTCAACTCCGGCGGCTCGCTGTTCCTCACCCGCCCGACGCTCGGCGACCACACCGCGACGCGCGACGAGCTCGAGTGGCGCGCGCGCGAGCTGTTCGACGCCGTCCGGGCGGGCACGCTCGACGTGCGGGTCGGCGCCACGTTCCCCCTGGCCGACGCGGCCGACGCCCACCGCGCGCTCGAGTCGCGCTCCACCACTGGAAAGGTCCTGATCCTCCCGTGACCACCCTGCCCACCCTCGACCACGTCGACGGGTCCGTCGTCGGCCCGCGCCCGCTCCACGTCGAGGTCTGGTCCGACATCGCGTGCCCGTGGTGCTTCATCGGCAAGCGCCGGTTCGCCTCCGCCCTGGCCGAGTTCCCGCACCGCGCGCACGTGCGCGTCACGTGGCGCTCCTACGAGCTCTCCCCCGACACGCCCACCGGGCCGGGACGTCCGGAGGTCGACGCGCTCGTCGAGCACAAGGGCCTGCCCGCCGACCGCGTGCGCGAGATGTTCGCGCACGTGACGGCCGTGGCCGCGGGCGAGGGCCTCGCGTACGACTTCGACCGCGCGCTCGCGTTCAACACGTTCGACGCGCACCGGCTCGTGCACGTCGCCGCCGAGGCCGGCGGGGCGCCGCTCGCGGACGCGCTCGTCGAGACGCTGTTCTCCGCGCACTTCGAGCACGGGCGCGACCTGGGCGACCCGGCGACGCTCGTCGAGCTCGCGGCCGCCGCGGGCTTCGG
>NZ_JAAXOY010000193.1 GCF_012396155.1 Cellulomonas septica
CCCGAGCGACGTCGCGATGCGGCGGAGCGTGGGCCAGCGCATGGCCGCGGCGACGATCGCGGCGGAGACCATCGGGGCGACGGGTGCTGCGGGAACCGGCGCGACCGGGACCGCCGGGACGACCGGGGCCTGAGCGGTTCCGAGCAGCGCCTGCTGGCGGACCTGGCGCACGCGGCCCACGAGGAGCTGGAGGAAGCGCCCGACGAGGCCCGGGTTCACCGCGGGACCGGGGCCGCGCGCGCGACCGAAGAGCCCCGGACGCATCGCGTTGCCGGCCCGGCCGAACAGGGCGGTGTGCAGGACTCCCAGGAGGGTCCGCATCCGCTGCACGACCGGTGGGCGTCCCGCCCCGGTCGGTGCTCCTGCCCTCGACGCCGGTGGACCGGACGGCGGAGCGCCCGTGCCCTCGTCGCTGCGCTGTGACGACAGGGCCTCCGCGAGTCGGCGCTCCACCGCGTCGACGACCGGTTCGTCGACCGTCCCGGGAACGACCTCGTCGACCGGTGCCGTCGCCCGCTGCACGGTCTGCCGGCTCATCAGGTCCGCGACGCGCCTGTTCCCGACGGCTCGCTGCAGGGCGAGCACGTGCGCGCGGGACGTCGGCCGGCCGGTGACGTCGACGGTCGTGGCCTCCGCGTCCGGGTGCGCCCGTGCGCGCGTGGGCTGCGGCGCGGCCCGTCGGGCGGGGGACGAGTCGTGCTCCTCGTGAGACGGCATCCGCCCTCCGCTCGATGGTCGTCCCGCACAACTCTGCGGCGGCCATCGCCGGACGGGCACGCCGATCGGCTGTCCGAACGGGAACCGTCCCTGCCCGCAGGGGCATCGGCTCGTGGACGCCGCCGCGCGGACGACGACATGCCCCGGAGGGGTCAGGCGAACAGGAGGAGGGCGAGGAGGGTGAGGTTGAGGGCGACGACCAGGGCGACCACGACCACCAGGGCCGCGTGCAGCCAGGGGCCGTTGCGGTCGGCGCCCATGAGGGTGCGGTCGCGGGTCAGGCGGACCAGCGGGATCACCGCGAACGGGATGCCGAAGCTCAGCACGACCTGGCTGAGGACGAGGGTCCACGTCGGGTCGGCCCCGACGGCGAGCAGCACGATCGCGGGCACGAGCGTCACGACGCGGCGGACCAGCAGCGGGATCCGGCGGTGGATCAGGCCCTCCATGATCGTCGCGCCGGCGTAGGCCCCGACGGACGTCGACGCGAGCCCGGACGCGAGCAGCCCGACTGCGAACGCGATCCCGACGGCGGGTCCGAGCGCGGAGACGATCGCGGCGTGCGCGCCCTCGATCGTGTCGGTCCCGTCGACGCCGCGCAGCGCGGACGCGGCCAGCAGCAGCAGCCCGATGTTGACGAGCCCGGCGATGACGAGCGCACCGCCGACGTCCCAGCGGGTGGCGCGCAGCAGCCGGACACGGCCCTCGCCCGCGGGCGCGTGCCCGTGCCGGTCGCGCACGAGGGCGGAGTGCACGTAGATCGCGTGCGGCATGACGGTCGCGCCGAGCATGGACGCGGCGAGCAGGACGGAGTCGGTGCCGTCGAACCGCGGGACGAGCCCGGACAGGACACCGCGCGCGTCGGGCGGGCTGACCAGCAGCCCGGCGAGGAAGCCGACGGTGATGACCGCGAGGAGCGCGACGACGACGGCCTCGAAGCGCCGCTGCCCGTACACGTTCTGCGTCGCGAGCAGGACCATCGAGACCACACCGACGATGAGCCCGCCGAGCGGCAGCGGCACCCCGAACAGCAGCTGGAGGGCGATGGCGCCGCCGACGACCTCGGCGATGTCGGTCGCGGCCGCGACGAGCTCGGCCTGCCCCCAGAACGCGAGCCGCGGACCGCGCCGCATGCGCTTGCCGAGCACACCGGGCAGGGAGTCGCCGGTGACGAGCCCGAGCTTGGCGGACTGGTACTGCACGAGCACGGCCATGACGTTGGCGGCGACGAGCACCCACAGCAGCAGGTACCCGTACCGCGCACCGGCGGTGAGGTTGGCGGCGACGTTGCCGGGGTCGACGTAGGCGATCGCGGCGACGAACGCGGGCCCGAGCAGCAGCGGCGTGCGACGTGGCTTCCGGCGTCCGCCGGGGCCGACGGCCTCCGCGCGCTCGACGTCGACGTCGACTCGGCTCACCGCTCCTCCTGGAAAGTTCGGGTGGCCGAAACTCTATACCCGGACGTCCGCATCCTCACGACGACGAGCCGGACCGCGGCGGACGGAGCGCGGGCGTCCGCCGGGCCTACGTCGGGCAGCGGGCCGGCAGAGCCTCGCCGCCGTCAGGCCGCGTCGACCTCGCGCACCCACCGGGACGCCGGGGCCGCCGTCTCGTGGAAGCCGACCTTGCCGAAGTACTCGCGCATCTCCGGCGCCGGGTCGACGTGCAGCTCGCGCAGGCCGTGCGCGGCGAAGACCCCCGAACGCCGGTACACGAACTCCCCCGGCGTGAAGTCGCGGAACCGGGTCGTCACCCAGTCGAGGTCGACCACGCCGACGCCGTCCCCGACGTCCCGCACGACGACCACGCCGACGACCTCGTCGCCGCGCGCGACCAGGAACGCCGACGCGTCGTCGGCCAACGCGAAGCCCGGCTGGAAGCGGCCGATCTCCTCGCCGTGCACGTCGAGGAAGTGCCGCAGCCACGCGTCGCCGGTCCCGACGTCGACGACCGCGTAGGCGCGCTCGTCGTGCCGCTCGCGCAGCAGCCGCCACAGCCAGTACACGTCGATGATCGCGATCGCCCCGTTCATCACCGCGAACGCCCAGATCCCGACGATCGCGTTGTAGCCCGTCGCGAGCACCGCCCCGACCAGGTTGAGCACGCGGAACCGCAGGACGCGCGCCTGCATGAGCGACACGACGACCAGGACCGATCCGAGCCACCCGACGACCTCGAGCCAGAGCATGCCCGCCAGTATCCCCGCCCCCGCGAGCGGCGCCCGGCCCTCGCACGGGGCGCTGCGCCGGACGGGTGGCGCCGCCCCGCCGGGTGCGACGGACCCGCCTCGTCAAAAGGTCTCGACCGCGGCCGACGGACGGGTCGACCCTGGGTGGCATGGCGTCATGGTCGATCCACGAGGTGCCCGTGCCCGAGTCCGTCGACGCGCCCGGGGCCGGACCGCTCCTCGCGCTCACCGACGTGGCCAACCGTGTCGTCGCGCACGAGTGGGGCAACCACGACTACGACCGCACGCCGCAGGAGGTCCTCGGCGCGCTCCGCGACCAGGCGTACGTGCGCAAGCCGCGCTTCCTCGTCACCGACGACGACGGGACGCCGCTCGGCTACCTCGCGATGCTGCTGCCGTTGCAGGAGAACACGCACACCGCGTACGTCGAGATCGGCGTGCTCCCCGAGCACCGCGGGCAGGGCATCGGGTCCGCGCTGCACGACCACGCGCTCGACGTCGCGCGCGCCGCGGGGCGCCGGGTCCTCACGGGGAGCACCGACCAGCGTCACGAGCCGGCCGAGGGCGACGGCACGGTCGTCCCGAGCACCGGCACGGGACGCGTCGCGGCCGACGACCCCAACGTCCGGTTCGTCGCGTCGCGCGGGTGGAAGCTCGAGCAGGTCGCGCGCCGGTCCGTCCTCCCGGTGCCCGTCGACCCGGACGTCCTCGCCGCGCACCGCGCGCAGGCGCAGGCGTCCGCGGGCGACGAGTACCGGATCGTGCACTGGGGGTCCGCCGCCCCCGACGAGTGGGTCGACGAGTACGCCACGCTCAACACGCGCATGAGCACCGACGTCCCGCTGGGCGGCCTCGACTACGAGGAGGACGTCTGGGACGCGACGCGCATCCGCACGACCGAGGCGCAGTTCGTGGACCGCGGCATCGAGCTGGTCGTCGCGGCCGCCGAGCACGTGCCGACGCGCACGCTCGCCGCGTACACCGTGCTCATGCTGCCGCCGGAGAACGAGGAGTTCGTGCACCAGGAGGACACGCTCGTGCTCAAGGAGCACCGCGGTCGACGGCTGGGGATGCTCGTCAAGGCGGCGAACCTCCAGCGGCTCGCGGAGGTCCGGCCAGGCGCACGACGCGTCGCGACGTGGAACGCCGAGGAGAACTCCTACATGCTCCGCATCAACATCGACCTCGGCTTCGCGCCGAGCGGTGGCGCCGGGGAGTGGCAGCTCCGTCTGGAGTGACGAGGCTCCGGTCGAGCGCACGGCCGGATGCCGCGGCGCCCGCCCCCGAGGGGACGGGCGCCGCGCGTGCGTCCGGCCCGGCGAGCGGGACGCGGCGCGTCAGGCGCCGACGGCCGTGCCGTGCGGCTGCGAGCGCGCCCACCAGCCGGACCAGCGCTCCTCGACCTCGGCGAACGTCGCGTCGTCGATGCCGTACGTCGAGAGCACCGCGCCGACCGTGCCGTGCGGCGGGTGGCTCGCGACGGGCACCTCGGTGATCACGAGGAACGACTCCGTGATCCCGTGCAGCTGGATCCCGAACTGGTGCTCCGCCTTGTAGACCAGCGTCCCGCCGAGGAGCGTGCCGTCGGGGCGTCGTGCCTGCACGTGGCCGCCCACCGGGATGCCGCGCACGCCGTGCAGCCCCGCGCGGTCCAGCAGCCGGTCGCTCCGGTCGCCCGCGTCGAGCCCGAACACCGACAGGGTGCGGCGCTCCTGGCCCGGGTGGGCGCGGAGCAGGAACTGCAGCTGGTGCGCGAACTGGATCCAGCCCTCGTCGATCGGGTCGTACACGCCGTCGTACGTCGCGAGCCCGTCGTGGCTGCGGCGCGTGATCGTCAGGTGCGTGTGCCCGGGGTCGTGCGAGGCGGCGGTCACGGCGATGACGTCGTGACTCGGCGTCGTGAGCGTGTGCGTGAGGTTGTCGCCCTCGTACGCCTGCCCGACGACGGGCTGGGCGACGAAGTAGTCGCGGATCTCGGCGTCGAGCCCGTCGTAGTCCCAGCCGAACCACTGCCGGACGAGCTCCGGCTGACGCAGGTGCGCCCACGCGGTGTGCAGGTCGGCGTGCAGGTCGAGCGACACGATCTCGCGGCGGTCGAGCGTCATCGGGACATCACCTCGGCGTCGTCGGCGGGGTCCGTCACCGCCCGGTGCCGGACCCTTCCGACGGTAGTGCGACCGGCGCGCCGCCGCCTCACCACGACGTCCCCGAGCCGACGACGCGGTCGCGCGGGGCCGTCAGCCCGTGGCGTCGAGCCCGTCAGCCCGTGGCGTCGAGCGGCAGGACGGCCAGGGCGTCCGGGTCGACGGCGAGCGGGACGACGCTGCCCGGGTCGAGCTGCACCCCGACGGGTGCGAGCGCGGTGACCGGCCCGATCCCGTCGACGTCGACGCGCACCTCCACCGGCCGCGCCGCGAGGTCACCGCGAGCACCACGCCCTTGACCCCGTCCACGGGCGTGATCAGCAGGTTCACGCCGAACCCGCCGCCGACGCCCGCGAACGCGGCGGCGAGGCCGGCGAGCGGGTGGCGGCCGAGCGACGCGAACACCGCGGCGGCGAGCGGGATGAGG
>NZ_JAAXOY010000194.1 GCF_012396155.1 Cellulomonas septica
CGGACGCACGCGCCGACCTGGAGGCCGCGAAGGCCGACGCCGGTGGCGAGGCGGCCGACGCGCTCGACTCCCTGGCCGCCGAGCTCGGCAGCCTCGGCGACGACCTCCGCGCGGCCACGGGCAGCTGAACAGCTCGCCGCCGTGACGTCGGCGACGACGTCGTACGCGCCGCAGCAGCACCCCGCCACCGCGCTGAGCCCGACCGGCCCGCGCCTTTCACAACGGCCTAGGCGCTTGCGCCTCGGGCGCGCGCGTTCGCCGCTTGGTGCTAAGCGGGGCCTTCCCTCCGTGGGTGCCTCGACGGCGTCGACCTGAGCGTCCTCGAGGCGATCCTCCGACACTCTTGGGTCACCACGTCCGCGCCCAGCTTCGGCCAGGTCTAGCTATGCATGCGCCCGCGAAGGGAGCGCAACCTACCCGACGCGATGCGGGTTCACTCCGACGCTCACGCCCCCGCGGCGTCACTCGCCCTGACGCTTACCGCCTCACTGATCGGAACGTCGGCGGCCGTTGCCACCGATACACCGCCCTCGGCACCACAGACGATCGAGTTCACCTACGACACGCAGGAGAACACCGACGCGGTCGTCGACCGGGCCCTCGCTGAGTCGGGTCTTGCCCTGCCGTCGGAGACCGTCACGAAGGTCAAGGCCAAGTTCAACTTCGTCCGGACGCGCCCGCGGCTGTGGGCCACAACGACGTCGCCGCTCGAGACCGACGGGGGCGTGGAGACGAAGGTCAGCGTCACGACCTACCGGAACGCCCGGATCTGGGGGACACCGGCCAACAACAACCGCTCGTGGATCGCGCCATCCGTCCTTGAGCACGTGGTGTGCAACATCGGTGGGATCATCGGCTGCAGCCCGACCGACCGGTACACCACGCACATCACGATCGACCCGGGCAACACCGCAAGCCGCATCACAGCGAAGAGCACGTACTTCCCCAACACCGGGAAGATCAACCCGCCGGCGTTCTACTTCGAGGGCTGGCGCAACAACTCCTCGATGAACGGCACCGGAGCCCTGACGGCCAACGTCGGCGCCTCCTACGTGACCGCCTACATCCAGCACGAACTGCCCCCGAAGGGCAACCAATTTGGCTACTACATCACGGGTACCTACGTCGGCAACGGCACCCTGTACGCGCTGAACCCCGGCCGGACGAACTCCGGCTCGTGCACCAGCGCGAGCGTGCCGACCTGCACGTTCTGGTGACACGATCAGCGCCATGACGCCTGAGCGGTACGCGGCGATGACGCTCGCTGAGCGGGCCCACTGGATCACCCAGGCGGGCCCGCTCAGCGGAGCGGAACAAGACCTCGTGCTGGCCGACAACGACCCGTTCATCCAAGCCGCGGCCGCGATGAACCACCACATGTCCGAGGAGTTCTTGCAGCGCCTGCACGACACGGTCGCCGACGACGCGTTGCGCGAGCTCGTCGGGACCAACCCGTCGCGCCGCTCGCGTTGATGGGCGCCGTGCCAGTCAACCGGCAGATCGGAAACGCGCTAGCCGCCTACGTCGAACGGGCGGGGTACACGCAGGACGAGCTGGAACGCATCGCCGTGGCGGTCCAGAACCCGGAGGAGGAGCGACCCCTGTCCGTCGTGATAGCAGAGACGCTCGGCACCTAGCGCGACCGGCAGGGTTGCCGAAGTAACACTCATGGCTCGAACGGGCCGGCTTGTGGGACGGCGGTGGGGCGCGTGCGGCGTCGAGGCGGGCGAGCTCGTCAGGGACCTGGTTGAGGTTGCTCGCAGCGACGTCCCTTCGGGGTCGGTCAGGGTGGTCCACTGCTCGTCGCCGATGCAGGTGAGCAGGACCCGGGTCAGGGCCCCACGGTGGGTGCTCACCTGTGGGCCCGGGGGACGCGGGCGAGCAGGTCGCGGGCGAGTCGACGGCTCGGCTTGCCGACGGCGGCAAGGGTCGCACCCGCGCCGGCCGTGCTGCTTCCAGCCACGGTCGCGGTCGAACAACACGTGCAACGCGTCGCCCCTGTCGCGGCGGTCCCCCGTCCTGCACGGCCGTTGGGGTGATTTCCGGGTTCGCCCGCGCGGCACGTTGAGACCTGCGCCACACCTGCCGATGGTGGAGGTATGAGCGACCGGCAGCCGTCCCGAGTGGGACGCCAGCACCACGTGGAGTGGTGGGTGGTGTGCGCGTGGGCGTCGCTCGCGGTCCTGCTCGTCGTCGGGCTGGTCGGCGCAGTCGGTCTCTGACCGGCACGCCGCACCCCGGGGACGCGGGACGCGGGCGGCTCCTCGCGACGCGCCCACGGGACCTATCCTCGCCGGATGGGTGACGCGGACGACGCACAGCGCGGCATCGGGCACGGTCGGTGGCGTGAGGTCGCGCGCGCCTCGGGGCTGCTCGCCCCCGACGGTCAGGCGAGGGCGACGATCTTCGCGGAGATGTCCGCGCTCGCGGAGTCGACCGGGTCGGTCAACCTGGGCCAGGGTTTCCCCGACGTCGACGGCCCCGCGTCGGTCGCGCGTGCCGCCGCGCAGGCCATCGCCGACGGCCGCAACCAGTACCCGCCCGGGCCCGGGATCCCCGCGCTGCGGCACGCGGTCGCCGAGCACCAGAAGGCGCACTACGGCCTCGACCCGGACCCCGACCGCGAGGTGCTCGTCACCACGGGCGCGACGGAGGCGCTGGCTGCGGCGGTCCTCGCGCTCGCCGGCCCCGGGGACGAGGTCCTGACGCTCGAGCCCTTCTACGACGCGTACGCCGCCGTGATCGCCCTGTCCGGCGCGACCCACACGACCGCACCCCTGCGCGCGACGCCCGACGGGTTCCGCGTCGACCTCGACGCGCTCGCCGCCGCGTTCACCGACCGCACGCGGCTCGTCCTGCTCAACACCCCGCACAACCCGACCGGCACCGTGCTCACGCCCGACGAGCTCGCGGCCGTGGCCCGCCTCGCGATCGCGCACGACGCGCTCGTCGTCACCGACGAGGTGTACGAGCACCTCGTGCTCGACCCCGGTCTGCGCCACGTGCCGATCGCGACGCTGCCCGGCATGGCCGAGCGCACGCTGACCATCTCCTCCGCGGGCAAGACGTTCTCGTTCACCGGCTGGAAGGTCGGCTGGGTCACCGGCCCGGAGCACCTCGTCACCGCGGTCCGGACCGTCAAGCAGTTCCTCACCTACGTGTCCGGCGCCCCGTTCCAGCCCGCCGTCGCGTTCGCGCTGCGCGACCCCGACGTCGCCGCGTGGGTGCGGGACCTCGCGGCGTCGCTCGCGTCGCGACGCGACCGGCTGTGCGCGGGGCTCGAGGCCGCGGGGTTCACCGTCGTCCGCCCGCAGGGCACCTACTTCGTGCTCGCCGACTCCGCGCCGCTGGGCTTCGACGACGGCGCCGCGCTGTGCCGCGCGCTGCCCGGGCTCGCGGGCGTCGTCGGCGTGCCCGTCACCGCGTTCACGCACGACGGGTCGGTCGTCGACCGCGCGCTGCGCTCGTGGGTGCGGTTCACGTTCGTCAAGCGCGACGAGGTCCTCGACGAGGCGGTGGCACGGCTCAGCCGGCTGCACGCCTGAGGGCGCCGCCGACCCCGGGCGCGCGTCAGGCGGTCGTCAGCCCGGGTGCGGCGGGCGTCGAGGTGAGGGCACGCGCGCCCTTGACGTTGAGGCCGAGGTTGGCGCGCAGCAGCGTGTCACCCGTGGCGCGGTCGACGAACGACGCGGTGTAGAGGATCCGCCGGCGCATGCGGAGCTCGACCGCGTCGTGCGGGAGCTCGCCCAGGAAGCGCTCGGTGACGGAGCCCGAGCCCGCGCGGCGCACCAGCAGGAAGCGGCGGTCCGTGCGGACGCACCAGATCGGCTCGGTCGACACGACGGCACCGACGGCGAGCGCCCCGCCCGTGAGCGCGAGCGTCGCCACGCCCAGCACCGCCGACGCACCGGCCGTCTTCGCCGCGTTGCGGCCACCGGCACCCTTCGGCTGCACGTGGGTGACGCCGAGCACCTCCTCGCCCGGCTCGAGCAGGTGCTCGCGGGCTGCGGCGACAAGTGCGGTACGGCTGATCACGGTGGCCTCCGGGTCGTGGGGTCGCGTGACGGTACCGTCGGGCCGCTGGCCTGCGCGGACGTTCCGGTCGGGCGTCACCCGACCGAGTGACGGTCAGCCCGTCCAGGCGCCGCCGCGGCGGTAGGCGGGAGTCGCGAGCGCGAGCACGAGCAGCGCGGCGACCGAGGCGCCGACCATGACGACCGCCATCGCGACCGCGTCACCGCCGAGCAGGCCCGACAGCGGGCTGACGACGCCGGAGACGCCGGCCTGGGCTGCGCCGATGAACGCCGCCGCGGTCCCCGCGATCTCGCCGTGGCGGCTGAGCGCGAGCGCCGAGGCGTTGGGCGGCACGAAGTTCACCAGCGCGAGCACGAGCCACTGCACCACGAGCAGTCCCCACAGCCCACCCAGGCCGGTGACGGCGAGCACGAGCAGCACCACCGTGAGCGAGAGCGACAGCGGCAGGACGACGCGCACGATGCGGATCGGCGCGACCCGCCGCACGAGCGCGGCGTTGACCTGTGCACCGGCGACGAGGCCGATGCCGTTGATCGCGAACAGCAGCGAGAACTGGTGCTCGGACAGCCCGAAGCCCTCACGCAGGACGAACGGGGAGGCGACGACGTAGCTCATGAGCACCGCGACGCCGAGTCCCGGCATGACGGCGAGCGCGACGAAGTGCCGGTCGCGCAGGAGCCCGCGGTACCCCGCGAGGGCCGTGCGCAGGCCGCCGTCGCGGCGGCGGTCGGGCGGCAGCGTCTCGGGCAGGCGACGCCAGACGATCAGCCACAGCACCACGCCGAAGACCGCGAGCGCGACGAAGACCGCGCGCCAGCCCGCCTGACCGGCGATGACACCACCGATGGACGGCGCGAACAGCGGTGCGACGCCGATGACGAGCATGAGCCGCGAGATGAGCCGGGAGGCGTCCGAGCCGACGAACCGGTCGCGGATGACGGCCATCGCGACGACGGTCGCGGACGCGTTGAAGAAGCCCTGCATCGAGCGCAGCGCGATGAGGGGGATGATCGCCGGGGCGACCGCGCAGAGCAGCGACGTGACGACGTGCAGCGCGACGCCCACCATCACGGGCTTGCGGCGACCGAACCGGTCGGACAGCGGCCCGATGACGAGCTGGCCGACGGCGCCGCCGATCAGCATCGCGGTCATCGTGAGCTGCGCGGCGGTCGCGGACGTGTTCAGGTCACGGGCGACGTCGGGCAGCGACGGCAGGTAGATGTCGGTCGAGATCGCCGGCAGCGCGCACATGAGGCCGAGCAGCAGCACGTACTTCGCGTTCGGCCGGTAGGCCGGTGCGTCGTCCGCTGCTGCGGGCGGCGGGGCGGTCTCGGACGGCTTCGTGGGCGCGACGGCGTCGGCGGGCGTCGTCGGCGGGGTCGCGTGCGACCCGGGGGGCGGTGCGAGCGTGCCCGACCCGGCGGTCG
>NZ_JAAXOY010000195.1 GCF_012396155.1 Cellulomonas septica
GGCACGGCGCGGCCCGGTCCGCGGCGGTGCGCCTCGCCACGGACCGGGCCGGGTCCCGTCAGGTGCGCCGCAGCGCGAGCAGCCGCTGGAGGACGACGAACACGAGCAGCAGCCCGCCGATGACGATCTTCGTCCACCACGACGAGAGCGTGCCCTCGAACGTGATGGCCGTCTGGATGAGCCCGAGCACGAGCACACCCAGCACCGACCCGAGCACGAAGCCGGACCCGCCCGTGAGCAGCGTGCCGCCGATGACGACCGCCGCGATCGCGTCGAGCTCCATGCCGACGCCCGTGAGCGCGTAGCCGGACCGGGAGAAGATCGCGAACAGCAGGCCGCCGAGCCCGGCGCACGTGCCGCTGATGACGTACACGAGCACCTTGGTCCGCGCGACGGGCAGACCCATGAGCCGCGCCGACTGCTCCCCGCCGCCGACCGCGTACACCGTGCGGCCGAACCGCGTGTAGTGCAGCAGCACGAACGCGACCGCCACGACGACCAGGGCGATGAGCCCCGACGGCGTGAGGACGAAGCCGTCCTCCGGCCCCCAGCGCGTGCGGGCCAGCGCGACGATCGTCGGGTCCGCGATCGGGATGGACTCCGGCGCGACGAGGTAGCACAGGCCGCGCGCGAGGAACATCGCGGCCAGCGTCGCGATGAAGGGTTGGATCTCGAACACGTGCACCATCACGCCGACGACGAGCCCGATGAGCGTGCCCGTGAGGATCGCCGCCGGGATCGCCACCGTGGCGGGCCACCCGTGCGTGAGCATCCACGCGGAGACGATGCTCGACAGCGCGACGACCGCGCCGACCGACAGGTCGATGCCGCCCGTGAGGATCACGAACGTCATGCCGACCGCGAGGACCACGAGGAACGAGTTGTTGATGAGCAGGTTCGCCATGACCCGCCCGGTGAGGAAGTTGTCGTAGCGCGAGCCGGCCACGACGAGCATGACGACGAGCACGACGACGGTCCCGAGGACGGGCAGGTAGCGGTCGTCGAGGCGCCAGCGCCGCGTCGGCGCGGCCGCGTCGGCGGCCGGGGTGCGGCCGCGCAGGCGGCGGGTGAGCTGGTCGGTGGACATCAGGCCGGCACCTCCACCGGGACGGGGGCCGTACGACGTCGTCGGGCACGCATCCTGTGCTGCACGACCGGGGACTGCAGCAGGCAGACCGCGATGACGACGAGGGCCTTGAACAGCGACACCGCGTTGGCAGGGATGCCGAGGATGGTGATCGACAGGGTGAGCGTCGTGATGACGAGCGTCCCGACGAGCGTGCCCGTGAGCGAGAACTTGCCGCCCGCGAGCGAGGTGCCGCCGATGACCACCGCGAGGATCGCGTCGAGCTCGATGAAGAGCCCGATGTTGTTCGCGTCGGCGGCCATGGTGTCGGCGGAGCGGATGAACCCCGCGAGGCACGCGAACAGCGCGCACACGACGTAGACGGTCCAGATGATCGTGCGGGCGCGGACGCCCGCGAGGCGGCTCGCCGACGGGTTGATGCCGACCGACTCGATGAGCACGCCGAGCGCCGTGCGGCGCGTGACCAGCGCCGTCGCCGCGAAGACGACGCCCGCGATGATCGCCGCGACCGGCAGCGACAGCCAGTACCCCGACGCGAGCGTCTTGTACGGCTGGCTCGTGACGGTCGTGATGTTGCCGCCCGTGATGAGCATCGCGATGCCGCGCCCGGCGGTCATGAGCACGAGCGTCGCGATGATCGGCTGGATGCCCACCACGGCCACCAGGAACCCGTTGAACAGGCCGATGAGCAGCGCGATCACCAGCGCCGTGCCGATCGCGGCGGCGACCGTCGCGAGGGACCCGGGGTCGGGCGACGCGGCGATCTGGGTGAGCGCGACGGCTCCCGCGATCGCCATGACCGCACCCACCGACAGGTCGATCCCGCGCGTCGCGATGACGAGCGTCATGCCGAGGGCCACGAGCAGCAGGACGCTGCTGCGCCGCAGGATGTCGACGGGCCCGCCGAACAGGTGCCCGTCGCGGACGGTGATGTCGAGGAACGTCGGCGACTTGAGCGTGCTCGCGACGACCAGCACGACGAGCGCGACGATCGGCCAGAACAGGCGGTGCCGCACGACGGACTGCACGACGTTCATGCCCGGTCCTCCTTCCCGAAGAGCTGGACGTCCTGGACCTCGTCGGGCGGCGGCGGGCCGGACGGGTCGTCCGTCGTCCCCGCGCTGGCGATGAGGTCGACGACGTCGTCCGTCGTCACGTCGTCGGTGTTGACGAGCTCGGCGACCTTGCGGCGGTCCCGCAGCACGGCGATCCGGTGCGAGAGGCGCAGGACCTCCTCGAGCTCGGCGGAGATGAAGACGACCGCCATGCCCTGCGACGCGAGGTCGGCGACGAGCCGCTGGATCTCGGCCTTCGCGCCGACGTCGATGCCGCGCGTCGGCTCGTCGAGCAGCAGGAGCTTCGGCTGCGTCGCGAGCCACCGGGCCAGCAGCACCTTCTGCTGGTTGCCGCCGGACAGGTTGCCCGCGAGCGCGTCCGGGTTGGCGGGCCGGATGCCGAGCGCCTCGACGTACCGGTCGACGACCTCGTCGGCCTTCTTCTTCGGCACGCGCCGCACCCAGCCGCGCTGGGCCTGGATGCCGAGGACGATGTTCTCCCGCACCGTGAGGTCCGCGATGATCCCCTCGGTCTTGCGGCTCTCCGACGAGTACACGATCTTGCGGGCGAGCGCGGCGCGCGGGGTGCGCAGGCGCGCGGGGCGGTCCTCGACGCGCAGCTCGCCGCGGTCGGCGTGGTCCGCGCCGTAGAGCAGGCGCGCGAGCTCCGTGCGGCCGGACCCGAGCAGGCCCGCGAGGCCGACGACCTCGCCCGCGTACACGTCGAGGTCGAACGGCTCGATCGAGCCCTTGCGCCCCAGGCCGATCGCCTGCAGGTACGGGCGGGTGTCCTCGCGCGCGGCGACCACGGGCTTCGGTGCCTCCTCGAGGCGTTCCAGCACCTCGAGCGACCGGCCGATCATCTTCTGCACGAGCTCGACCCGGGGCAGGTCGGCCGTGCGGTACTCCCCGACGAGCGTGCCGTTGCGCAGGACCGTCATGCGGTCGGACAGCGCGTACACCTGCTCGAGGAAGTGGGAGACGAACAGGATCGCGACGCCGCGGTCACGCAGCGCGCGCACGACGTCGAACAGCCGCGCGACCTCGTCGGCGTCGAGGCTCGACGTCGGCTCGTCGAGGATCAGCACGCGCGCGTCGACCACCATCGCACGGGAGATCGCGACGAGCTGCTGCACCGCGAGGCTGTGCGACGACAGCTGCGAGCGCGGGTCGATGTCGAGGTTGAGCGTCGCGAGGTGCGTGCGGGCCTCCCGCCGGGTCGCGGGCCAGTCGACGACGCCGAACCGGCGGACCTCGTGGCCGAGCATGATGTTCTCCGCGACCGAGAGGTTGTCGCAGAGGTTGACCTCCTGGTACACGGTGCTGATGCCCGCGGCCTGGGCCTGCGCGGGACCCGTGAACGCGACCGGCTCGCCGCCGACCTCCACGGTGCCCGCGTCGACCTGGTAGACGCCGGTCAGCGCCTTGATGAGCGTGGACTTGCCGGCGCCGTTCTCGCCCATGAGGGCGTGCACCTCGCCGGGGAACAGCCGGAAGTCCACGCCGTCGAGCGCCTTGACGCCCGGGAAGCCGATGGAGATCCCCGTCATCGTGACGACGGGGCGCGGCTCGTCGAGCGTCGCGGTGCTCGTCGCCGTCTGGGTGTCGGTCATCGTCGACCTCTCTACCTGCCGGTGCGTCCAACGTACCGGCGAGCGGCACCCGCCCCCGGGGCACGGGCAGAGCCGTGTCCCGGGAGCGGGCGGTGGACGTCGGTCAGTACTGCCGGGTCGGCAGCGCCTCCTGGGCCGCGGCCTGGTCGAACTCCTCGTCCTTGGTCACGATGCGCTTCTCGACCGTGCCGCCCGAGTCGAGCGTCTTGATGATCTCGGCCAGGTCGGGGCCGAGCAGCGGGTTGCACTCGACGATGTAGGTGATCTTGCCGTCGGCGAGCGCCTGCATGCCGTCCTTGACGCCGTCGATCGTCACGACCTTGATGTCCTGGCCCGGGACCTTGCCCGCGGCCTCGATCGCCTCGATCGCCCCGAGGCCCATGTCGTCGTTGTGCGCGTAGACGACGTCGATGTCGGGGTACGCCTGGAGGAAGCCCTCCATGACCGTCTTGCCCTCGGCGCGCGTGAAGTTGCCCGTCTGCGAGGCGATGATCTCGACGTTCGGGTTGTCCGCCGTGGCCTCCTCGAACCCGGTCTTGCGGTCGATCGCGGGCGCCGAGCCCGTCGTGCCCTGGAGCTCGACGACCTTGATCGGCTCGGTCGCGAGGGTGTCGGAGACGTACTTGCCGATCCGGCGGCCCTCCTCGACGAAGTCCGACCCGATGAACGTCACGTAGAGCGACTCGTCCTCGGTGTCGACCGCGCGGTCCGTGAGGATCACGGGGATGTTCGCCGTCTTGGCCTCCTCGAGCACGGCGTCCCAGCCGGACTCGACCACGGGCGAGAACGCGATGTAGTCGACGCCCTGGGCGATGTAGGAGCGGATCGCCTGGATCTGGTTCTCCTGCTTCTGCTGGGCGTCGGAGAACTTGAGGTCGAAGCCCTCCTCCTTCGTCAGCGAGTCCTTGATGGACGTCGTGTTGGCGGTGCGCCACCCGGACTCGGCACCGACCTGGGCGAAGCCGACGGAGATGAGGTCGCCCCCACCGTCGCCGCCCGCGGTCTCGTCGCCGCCGCTGTCGCCGTCGCCGCCGGCACAGGCCGACAGGCCGAGCACCAGGGCCGCGAGCCCGGCCGTGATCGCGCGCTTGTGGAACGTCGTGCTGGCCATGCTTCTCCTCCTCGAGAAACCCACCTCACCCCCGGTCCGGCCGACGCTGGCCGGACCGCGGTCGTGCACGCCCGGCACTGCCGGGCGGGGCGGTGTGCACCTTCGGTGCGAACCGGACCCCTCGGTCAAGCGCGATGTTAGCGTTCACATCGGGCATGTGGGGCACCCCTTTTGTTGCGATCCGGTCACGCCGCGAGACCGCCGCTGCGCGCGAGCCGCGCGGGGGCACGGCGACCCAGGTCCGGGTGGCGCGCGACCCGCGGTCCGGCACTCGCGGTCGGGTCACCGGCCGCTCCGGGCGCTGATCAGCACGACGCGGGCGTGGCACCGTGCACGTGTTGCTTTCTTGCTTCCTTCACGTAAGTTCTTGCGCATGTTGATGGACTCTTGTCCGGTGTTCTGTCCGGTCTCTACGGTGTGTCCACCCGGCCCGCGTCCTGCGGTGCCGTCCCGGCTGCGCAAGGAGGCGCTCCCGTGCGGACCCCGCTCACCCCCACCCCCGCGCGCGGACGACGACGGCCGCCCCGCGCGGCCACCGTCGCCGTCGTCGCCCTGACCCTCGCCGGCGTGCTCGCCCC